>CALZNR010000128.1 GCA_945827565.1 uncultured Prevotella sp. | reverse complement strand
ACTTTGGATTGGGTTCTGTAGTGGTGTGTCTCACCAGCGTGTTAGCATGTGTATTCTTTGAGTGGCTGATAAGCAAGTTCTTGTTGAAGAACACTCGAAATACAATTCTGGATGGATCTGCCATCCTCACTGGTCTGCTCTTGGGCTTCAACCTGCCCTCCAACCTGCCAATATGGATTATCATCATTGGAGCTTTGGTGGCCATAGGAGTTGGCAAGATGACCTTTGGCGGACTAGGGTGTAACATCTTTAATCCGGCATTGGTGGGACGTTGTTTCCTTTTGGTCAGTTTCCCCGTGCAGATGACTTCATGGCCTGTGGCCGGTCAGCTCACCAGCTATCTTGATGCAGAAACTGGTGCCACACCATTGAGCATTATGAAATGGGCTATCAAGAACAACGACCCTTCTGTGCTGAAAGATCTTCCCTCTTCATTCGACCTGCTGTTAGGAAATGCGATGAATCAGTCGGGAGCTATCGGTGCAGGAACCATTGGAGAAATCTGTGCTCTGGCGTTGATTCTCGGGTTGATTTACATGCTTTGGAAAAAGATTATCACCTGGCATATTCCTGTGAGCATTATCGCCACGGTATTTGTGGTGAGCGGGGTGCTGTATGGCTGCTCTGACGTGTATGCAGACCCCATCAGTGTGCTGTTTAGCGGAGGTTTGATGCTTGGTGCCATCTTCATGGCAACCGATTATGTTACTTCGCCAATGACAGGCAAGGGACAGATTATCTATGGAGTTGCCATCGGTCTGCTCACCGTTGTCATCCGCAATTGGGGCGCATATCCTGAGGGAATGTCGTTTGCCATTCTTATAATGAATGCGTTCACACCGCTAATCAACACTTATGTTAAACCCAAACGTTTCGGGGAGGTAGTAAAGAAATGAAAAAGTTGGAATCTTCTCTCACCAATATGGTGGTGGTGCTGGTGGCTGTTGCTATCATCACCGGTGGACTGCTGGCATGGATCAACCAAATAACAGCAGCGCCCATCAAGCAGCAACAAGACTTGGAACTCGCCAACGGTATCAAGAGCGTTATGGGAGTGGATAATCTGAAGGTTGTTGCCGATGATACCATCAAGAAAGACTTTGATGGCAAGGAATATACTTTTGTGGTTCATAAAGCCAATGATGCTGCCGGAGCATTCCTCGGTGCAGCCATTGAATCTTCTGCATTGGGATTTGGTGATCAGGTGAAAGTGCTGGTGGGCTTTGATGCCAAAGGCGCTGTACTGGGCTACACCATTCTGCAGCACGCCGAGACACCTGGTTTGGGTGCTAAGGCCGACGTGTGGTTTCAAAAAGATGGCAAAGGCAATATCATTGGAAAGAATATTCAGGAAAAACCGCTTGCTGTGACCAAAGACGGTGGTGACATTGATGCCATTACCGCATCTACCATCACCAGCAGGGCTTTCCTCAAAGCTGTGAATCAGGCATACGCTGTATATGCCATGCAGGATACCGATGCACAGAGTGGTGCAACCACACAAGCAAAACAATAAAAAGTGACAATTATGAATTATCTGAATTTAATAAAGAACGGAATCATCAAGGACAATCCCACCTTTGTGCTTCTGTTGGGTATGTGTCCTACACTTGCCACCACTACATCTGCCACTAATGGTATGTCGATGGGATTAGCCACCATGTTTGTGCTCATTTGCAGCAATGTGGTTGTTTCGTTGATAAAGAATCTCACACCTGATAAGGTGCGTATTCCCGTATTTGTTGTGGTTATCGCATCTTTCGTAACCTTGTTGCAGATGAGCCTGAAGGCATATCTGCCCGAAATCAACAAGTCGTTGGGTTTGTTTATCCCTCTTATCGTGGTTAACTGTATCATTTTGGGACGTGCAGAGGCATTTGCCTGCAAGAACGGACCAGTAGGCAGCTTCTTCGATGGAGTGGGTATTGGTTTGGGCTTTACCTTGGGTCTTACCCTGCTGGGTGCTGTTCGTGAGTTGTTTGGTGCAGGCTCACTGTTTGGCTTATTGCTGCTGCCTGAGACCACCAATATCCTATTGTTCATTCTCCCTCCGGGAGCGTTCATCACTCTGGGTTTTTTGATTGCTATCGTCAACCGATTTAAAAAAGCGTAAGTTATGGAATTTCTTTTAATATTCATATCAGCAATTTTTGTGAACAACATAGTGTTGTCACAATTCCTTGGTATCTGCCCGTTCTTGGGTGTATCCAAAAAAGTGGAAACAGCATTGGGTATGAGTGCTGCCGTGGCATTCGTAATGACTTTGGCAACCATCGTGACCTATGTGTTGCAGAAGTTTGTGCTTGATGCTTTTGGACTGGCCTATTTGCAGACTATCGCCTTTATTCTGGTGATTGCTGCATTGGTGCAGATGGTGGAGATTGTGATGAAAAAAGTGTCTCCTGCCTTGTATCAGGCACTGGGTATCTTCTTGCCTCTTATCACTACCAACTGTGCTGTGCTGGGTGTGGCAATCCTTGTTATCCAGAAAGACTTCTCTTTGCTGCAAAGCGTGGTATATGCCCTCTCTTCTGCAATTGGCTTTGGTGTGGCACTCATCGTGTTTGCGGGCATACGTGAACAGTTGGAGTTGGTCAATGTGCCCAAAGGTATGAAGGGCACTGCCATCGTGATGATTGCAGCAGGCTTGTTGAGCCTTGCCTTCATGGGCTTCTCTGGAGTTGATGGTGGCTTGCGCTTGGCGTGGGGACTGGACTAAGCAAGTGTCAGCAATAGATTCAATAACTTATATCATCGTTCAATACTGCGTAAATTATGAAACATACAATTCTTGTTACCGGCGGAACAGGCTTTATTGGTTCGCATACCACTGTAGAGCTGCAAAATGCAGGGTATGAGGTGGTCATTGTGGACAATCTCTCTAACTCACAGGCCAGTGTGGTTGACGGGATAGAAAAGATTACAGGTGTTCGCCCCGCTTTCGAGCAGGTGGATTGCTGTGATAAGGATGCCATGGAGAGTGTGTTCAAAAAGTATCCAAAGATTGATGGCATTATACATTTTGCTGCCAGCAAAGCTGTGGGAGAGAGTGTGGAAAAACCTCTGCTGTACTACAGAAACAACTTTGTGAGTCTCATCAATCTGCTGGAACTGATGCCTCAGTACAATGTCAAGGGCATTATCTTCTCAAGCAGTTGTACCGTTTACGGGCAGCCCGACCCTCAGTACTTGCCTGTGAGTGAAGACGCACCCATCAAGCCTGCTGAGAGCCCATACGGAAACACCAAACAGGTCAACGAGGAGATTATTCGTGACACCATCAACAGCGGTTCGCCCATCAAGGCTATCCTGCTGAGATACTTCAATCCTATCGGATCGCATCCATCCGCCATCATAGGCGAAATGCCTAATGGTGTGCCGATGAATCTTATTCCCTATGTCACCCAAACGGCTATGGGCATACGTAAGGAACTGAAAGTGTTTGGCAACGACTACAACACTCCCGACGGAACATGTATCCGCGACTATATCTACGTGGTGGATTTGGCCAAGGCTCATGTAAAGGCGATGGAGCGTGTACTTGATACCGACAATGAGGCGTTGGAGGTGTTCAATGTGGGTACTGGTCGTGGTGTGAGCACCAAGGAGATTGTGGATGCTTTTGAGCGTGCCACAGGCGTGAAACTCAACTGGACGTATGCGCCGCGCCGTGCAGGCGACATTGAAAAGGTGTGGGCAGATCCTAAAAAGGCAAATGAGGTGCTGGGTTGGAAGGCAGAAACCAATCTTGATGACACCCTGCGCTCTGCATGGAACTGGCAGAAAAGATTGCGCGAATTGAATATACAGTAATAGGATATTACCCCAAAACCAGCCGTTTATCATAACGACTGTGTTTTATTTTGTGTTTGTGTTGTTATTATCCCCCGATGTGAATCGGGGGATAATTCAATGATAGGGGTGCTGGTGTTCCCAGCGTAATCTGTCACAATAGTGTAACAACTATCGAAGTGACCTTCGCCTTTCCGCGGAAAGTCATGTTATTACGGTTCTGTGTTCATTGCATTGAGCACCAAGGTGATGTCGGAGTAGGAAATGTCTGGTGGGCATAGTTCCTTGATGCCCGTTTTTCCATCTTCGGGCTTGCTCAGTTTTATAGCCCTTCGTATGGTATTGATTTTCTCAGTTTCTATCACCTCTTCCAAACGGATGTCTCCACTCTCGATATATCTGCTTAGGTGAGAGTAGATGGTGTTGAGAGTAAGGTTGCGACGGATGGCTATCTCTTGGGGCATCAGTCCCTCTTTGAACAGCTTGTAGGTGACAACCCATGTCTTCTCTTTCACTGGTTTTTCTTGTTTCTTTTCTTTCTTGGCAGTTTTTTTCTTGTCGCTCTGGTTATCTAAAGCAGCCAGTTGTGCATTCTGTCTTTCTTTCAGGTAAAGTTTTACGTCAAAGTCTTCGGTCATCAACTTGTCCAATATGTAACAATGGGCAATCAGCAGTTGGCGTAATTCGGTGTAGGTGTCTTCCAGCCGTTTCATTACCTCCTTATTCTTGCTCTTCACCTGCTTGGTCACGTCTAATGGCTTTACAAACAGCTGTTGCAGTGTGTTGAAGAAATAAGCCACGCTCTTTTTTACCCGCTGCATAAAGTCATCTGCGTGCAGTGCCTCTATACTAACTGCCAGAATCATGGAGCGCCATTTGTCTGACACTGCTATCACCTCTTTCTTGAGACTGTCAAGCACCTCTTTGTGCAACTGCATCACATCGTTGTAGCTGTGGGCAAAGTATTCTGTCATCAGTCGGCACAGATATTCCTCTTTGTAAAGCAGAGGCTTGAAGTCAAACAGTTCCAACAACAAACTGCGGTAGTATTCCTCTTTCAGAACGGGCAACTTGCTGATGCTTACTTGCGCTTCTTTCTGTTGGTGCACAATATAGTTATCCACCCGAGTGTCGTTGATGATGGCCTTTTGCATGATGGGAGATGAGAGTATCATACCCTCTAAATTGCGGCATCGGCTCAATGCCACATACACCTGTCCCGGAGCAAAGGAGAAGGCTGTATCTATGATGGCCCTATCGAATGTAAGGCCTTGACCTGTCTCTTATACACATCTGACGCTGCCGACGATATGCAGTGTG
>CALZNR010000127.1 GCA_945827565.1 uncultured Prevotella sp. | reverse complement strand
AATCTTTACCTTTTTAATGTCTTTGCCATTCACCTCCAAGGCATTCTTCAAACCAGCAGCACTGATGATGGCAGTACCGTGCTGGTCGTCGTGCATCACGGGAATATCGAGAGTCTGCTTCAATCTGTTTTCAATATAGAAGCACTCGGGGGCCTTGATATCCTCCAGATTGATTCCACCAAAGGTGGGAGCAATCTTCTCTACAGCCTCGCAAAACTTCTCTGGATCTTTTTCTGCTACCTCGATATCAAACACATCAATGCCACCATAGATCTTAAAGAGCAATCCCTTTCCTTCCATCACGGGTTTGCCACTGAGGGCACCGATATCTCCCAAACCAAGGACTGCCGTGCCATTGCTGATAACAGCCACCAGGTTTCCTTTGTCTGTATATTTATATGCGTCGTTAGGATTCTGCTGAATTTCCAAACAGGGAAAAGCCACGCCAGGCGAATATGCCAAACTCAAATCTGTCTGTGTGCGATAAGCCTTTGTAGGCTTCACTTCAATTTTTCCAGGTCGCCCATTCTCATGATAGAACAGAGCGGCTTCTTTTGAAATCTTTACCATAATTCTGTGTTTGATTTTTGGATTTTATATATAATATGTGACAGAAAAAATGTTCTAACTCAAAGAACGAGGGGCAAAGTTACTAAAAACCCACGGAAATCATTACGTTTCTTTGTTATTTTTACTAACTTTGTTGCAAGATAACACCAAAACACATATTCATGCAATTTTTAAAACAAAATATTGGGTATAAGCAGCAGCTAAAGGCCAGAGTATTGGATGTGTCCAAACTGCTGTTCTTAGAGAAAGGAGTGAAAGCGGTAAAGATGGATGACATCTCTGGCGCCCTGTCTATATCCAAACGAACCCTTTACGAAATATATGACAACAAGGAAGACTTATTGTTAGAGGTGTTACACCTGATGCAGAAGGAAAGCAGAGAAAAATTTATGGAGGGGCGCAAGGAAGACAATAACGTGATGGATGACTTTATAGCCTTCTGCCAATTTCAAACAGAGTTTATGAAAAACATGTCGCCATCATTCATTACCGACATACAGAAATACAACAAAGTGCAAGAGTATCTGAAAGCACACAACAACGAATCCAAGAAGCTCTCCATGTCATTTTTCCTACGCGGCGTGGAGGAAGGCTATTTTTTGCCACATCTCAACTATAAACTTATCTGTGATATGATGGAAGTGCAGAGGCAGCACATTATTTCATCGTTGCTATATCACACCTATTCCTTTGAAGAGTTGTTCTACAACCTTACGTTCACCACGCTACGTGGTTTCTGCACCACAAAAGGAATTGCGCAATTAGACTCCTTCATGTTTCAAAAATATCAGGAAGTCTAACTGCGCAACTGTTGGCTGTGCTCTTTATCAGCTTTATCCTTATTGATGTTGCTCTCTCAGCAGGTCATTGACGGTTTTCACTGGATTGAAAGTAGAGAGCGGAACTTCTACGAAGACTGTATTCCAGTCGCTCATCGCACCATTCCACAGTCCTGGCAACTCCAGGGCCTTCAATTCTCTGCCGCTCTTACTCTTGGAAGAAATGAAGCCTGTTGACTTATCCACATATCTTGTCAAATCGTACTTTTCTCCCTTATAGTTCTTCAGTGCACATACCAAATCCACGGGATTGAAGTGCGTGCCCTTTACAAACATATCCACATACTCCTGATTGCTCTTGTCTATCTGACTACTCTCAAGAATCTGCGAACTCACGCTGCCATCACTGTTATAGGTAAGGAACGGACCACCGCCTGGTTCTCCGACATTCTTAACAACACCACACACACGCATAGGTCTGTTGAGCTTATTCTTTAGATAAATCACCAAATCGGCATCCTCCAGATTCTTGATGTCCTCATTTCTGCAGCAGAGATCACGCTGAACAAAGCGAATAATCTTCTCTAATGTGTCGTGAGAATAAGTGCCACTCTCCAACTGCTCAAGATACTCAAATGCCTGCTTCTGCAGAGACACAAGCACTCCGGCAAGCACCTTCTTGTATTTCACGGTGTCGTCCTTGATTCTATCGGGCACCACATTATCAATATTCTTAACAAATACGATGTCTGCATCAATCTTGTTCAAGTTGGCAATCAGCGCTCCGTGTCCGCCAGGACGGAACACCAACCTACCCTTATCATCACGGAAAGGTGTGTTGTCAACATTGGCGGCTATGGTGTCGGTACTCGGCAACTGCTCAGACATGCTCACCTCGTATTTCACCCCAAACTCTTTTTCATAAATGGGGAGCACACTCTTTATCTTCTGTTCAAACAATGCACGATGTTCATGGCTCACCGTGAAATGGATGGCAACCACACCTTTGCTTCCTGCATACAATGCACCTTCAACCAAGTGCTCCTCTACTGGCGTGCGCGACCCATCCGTATAGGTATGGAATTCAAGAAGCCCCTTTGGCAACTGACCATAGTTAAGGCCCTCTTCTCCGAGAAGATTATTTACCACAGCCTTATACTGTCCCTTCTGCAGCAGTTCGTCAATGCCACACCCTTGATTCTTTACACAGGCATCATTCAACTGGCAAAAGAATGCAAACTGGCGGATGTGCTCAAAGAATTTCTTTTCAAAATCAGTAGTGGGCACATCATACGCAGCATCAGCAAAAGCAAACAAATCCTTGAACATTCTGCTTGCGGCGCCAGATGCTGGCACAAACTTCACTATGTCCTTACCCTCTGATTTGTAGCTTTCCCAAGCAGAGATGTAGCTGTCACACTCGGCATCATTGCATGCCAATATACCATTGCCTATTGCAGCAGCAGATTTCAGTTTCAAGAAGGGAAACCCGTTTTTAAAATCCTCCAACTGGCTCTCTACTTGAGAGACTGTAATACCCTTGCTTTCAATCTGCTTTAAGTCTTCTTGTGTAAACATAATAAGAAAAGAATTTGGTAAATGTTATTCAATGCACAAATATACCATTTTTTTCATTAACGGCAAAATCAAAATGAAGGTATTTTAAAGCAGAGTTCATAAATAAGTGCTTCCTGTTCCTCTCCTCCTTCCGGTTGACCGTATCTAAAGGGAACACCTTTCTAAGCCTTCGTCACTTGAAGTGATGACATGGCTCCGTTCATTACCTTTCGCCACCCTACCGTCAAGTTAGAACTGCAACATCGCAGGAGATGACGAATGGCAAACCACGAGTTAAGGAGCCACGCCAAATGCTTTTACACCTACGCTCTGTGCTCAAAACATATAGCCCAGCTCCTTAACCTCTATCCTATTTTTCAAAAAATCGAAACCCAGAACTACATCTCGCTACTTCCGTCAAAGCAGTGAGTGCACACACGCTCCTTGGGCAAGCCAATAGACTTTATCAGAGACTCTATAGTATTGAACTTCAAGGTGGTCAGACCCAATCTCTTGGCTATCTCATTTACCATTCTTGTATATTCCGGTGAGTCTGTTGTGGCATACGCCTCGAGATTTTTACGATGATCGCCCTCAAAGTCGCGTATGATACATCTGGTGATGAGTTCCAAATCATCCTTGGAAGAAGTGAAACCGATGAACGGACATCCATACACAAGAGGCGGACACGATATTCTTGCGTGTACCTCCTTGGCTCCATATTCAAAGAAGGTGCGCACGTTATCACGCAACTGTGTTCCTCTAACGATAGAATCATCGCAGAACACTACCCTCTTGTTGTTAAGAATGGCACGGTTGGGTATCAGTTTCATCCTTGCCACTAAGTCACGTCTGGTTTGATTGCTGGGTGTAAAACTTCTGGGCCAGGTAGGTGTGTATTTCAACACCGCCCTTTTGTATGGAATCTTATGCCCTTCTGAATAGCCTAAGGCAAAGCCAACTCCCGAATCAGGTATTCCGCATACGCAATCGGCCTCAATATCATCCGACTCGCCCATCAACTTGCCGTTGAACTCTCGCATGGCTTCCACGTTGATTCCCTCATAGTCGCTTGCAGGAAAGCCATAATATACCCACAGGAACGAGCATATCTGGCACCTGCTGAAAGGTTTTTGAAGCACCTCTTCTCCATCTGCCTTGATACGAACGATCTCGCCCGGTCCCAAGTCTCGAACCGTTTGGAAATCCAGATTAGGGAAAGCAGCTGTTTCACTTGTGGCTGCATAGGCACCCTCTTTCTTGCCTAAGACAATGGGAGTGCGCCCGTATTTGTCACGAGCCGCGATAATACCATCCTCCGTCAACACCAGCATAGAGCACGAGCCCTTGATCCTTTCATAGACCATGTTGATGCCTTCCACGAAAGACTTGCCCATATTGATGAGCAGAGCCACCAATTCTGTTTGGTTCAGTTTATTGGCAGACATCTCACTGAGGTGCATCTTCCGTGAGAGCAACTCCTCTGCAATTTCCTGCTGATTATTGATTTTTGCCACTGTCACCACCGCATATCTGCCCAAATGAGAATTGACAATAATCGGTTGAGGGTCGGTGTCGCTAATTACACCCAGCCCCTGACAGCCATGAAAGGTATGCAACTCGCCTTCAAACTTGGAGCGAAAATAATCACGCTCCAAACTGTGAATAGACCTACTAAACCCTAACTCCTTGTCAAAGGTTACCAATCCAGCACGCTTTGTGCCTAAATGAGAATTATAATCCGTTCCATAAAAGAGGTCATCAACACACTCTTTTTTAGAAATTGTTCCAAAAAAACCACCCATAAATTTACTTGTTTACAATCTGCAAAATTATACATTATTTTTTAAACACAATCAATTCAGTTGCATTTTGTATCAAAATATCATTCACTCTTTGCCACAGGGAAAAACAAAAATGAAGAGATATTTTGCAATGTCGGCAAGTTATTGTATTTTTGCAAGCATGACAGAGACATCATCTTTAGGTTTTGACATCATCATTGTTGAGGATGTTCCCCTGGAACTGAAGGGAACAGAGGGCATTGTGCAACAAGAAGTGCCCGAAGCAAGGGTCATAGGCACGGCTTCCAACGAGGATGAGTTTTGGCAACTCATCAACGAGAAACCTGTACACCTGGTGCTCCTCGATTTAGGATTAGGAGGTTCTACCACCATTGGCGTGGAGATATGCCACACATTGAAACAGAAATATCCCCAGACC
>CALZNR010000126.1 GCA_945827565.1 uncultured Prevotella sp. | reverse complement strand
CAATATCTCCTTGCTGTTGGACATGAGGTCAACCACGTCTAACTGAAATGCCTGATTGTTGATAAGCAGGTTTTTGTGCTGACTGTGTATGTCGATGAGGTATTCGCCGATGGTTTTTAGTGTGGCAAGAGGGGCAGGGGTGTCGTTGATGTATGCTCTGCTTTTACCATTGGGTGTGATTTCT
Organism: uncultured Prevotella sp.; assembly: GCA_945827565.1. GTDB lineage: Bacteria > Bacteroidota > Bacteroidia > Bacteroidales > Bacteroidaceae > Prevotella. The sequence goes on along the minus strand of CALZNR010000126.1, from coordinate 4,946 downwards.
CTTCTGATGATGCACTGCTCTTTGTCATAATCAAGGTCGTTTTCTTCAAAGATGTGCTCCAAAGACCTTTGTGATATGTCGAAATGAGCCTCAATCACGCATTTCTCTTCATTGTTCTTCATCACTTTACTGTCGGCTCTTTGTCCCAGCAGCAGGTTGATAGCTCCGAGAACAATACTTTTTCCTGCTCCCGTCTCTCCTGTGATGACAGAGAATCCCGGACGAAAGTCAATGTCCAGTTTGTCGATAAGTACAAAGTTCTTTATGTAAAGATGTGTGAGCATGGGGTGTTGCGTTGTTTGGAGGGATGAAGTTATTCTTTTATCTTGTTCCATGAATTGCTTTGTGAAGCATTCATGTCCATCAGCAGGTTATATACTTTTTCCTTTTCTTTTGCGGTGCCCTTGCCTTTGTATATGTTGGCAATCTCATCGCGTTTATAGTCGGTCCATATCTGTGGAAGCAAACTCAGAGGCTTGTCTGCGTGTGCTTGTTTCAAGTCCAGTTCCAGTGCATCGGTGATACAGGTGCGTCCACGCTCCACGTTGTTTGCCATTTCGTCAAGTCCCTTGCGGTAGTAGTCGTACTGTAATTGACGAAAAGCTTTCATTCCCGAATCCATATAGTCGTTGATGATGGCATATCTGTTCTTGCTGTCTTCAAAAGCCTTCCATCCGGCAAAGTCCAGATTTTGGGTGTTGTTGGTCAGATTGAGACAGCGCTGCAGCACCTCTGTGCCGCCCATGGGCGAAAAAGTGTCAAGGTTGATGCCGATGATGAGATAGGCATAATAGGCAAAGAGTGCCGTAAGCTGGTTGTCTATCATCTCCTCGTTGAAGTTCAGCTGGTCGAACTGTGCGAAGGTAAAGTTAAACTTGCTGTCCTTGTTGTTGTAGATGGTGGTGGTGTATTGCGCATTGTAAACCGGACGGTTTGCCTGAATCATGGCAGTACACTCAAACATGTTTGAAGTCTTGTCGTATTTCTCTACGGTGATGTTGAAGTTGCATACGATGCGTTCGTTCTTCTGAAACTGCAAGTCAGTCCACTGCCTGTCGTTGACAAACTGTTCAAGTGTCTCTTGCAGGTTGGTGAAAACACTGGCATCGGTACCTGTAATCTTGCTGGAGTTGATGTTTATCTTGGCTTGCAATTCCTGTGAAGATGTGTTCAGGTGGCACAGCACAAGGAGCAATAGGATACAAACGGAAATGCGGTAGATTGGGTTCTTACTCATTCTGCTGTTTTTTTTCAAGGAGTTGTTTGTATAGTTGGTCAATGATGTCGCAGGCTACGGCGTTCTTGCCTTTCTTTTCGTACTCTGTCTTGCCGTTCTTAGTGATGATGGTAATCTGGTTCTCGTTGCTTCTGAAGCAAGTGCCCTCGTTGCGCAATGAGTTGAGTACAATGAAGTCAAGGTTTTTCCTTTGTAGTTTGCCCTGTGCATTCGCCTCTTCGTTACAGGTTTCCAATGCGAAGCCCACCATTACCTGCGATTGTTTTTTCTCCTTGCCCAGTGCCGCTGCGATGTCTTCCGTGTGTGTCAGCGTAATGGTCAAGTCTTCTTTTGTGCGCTTTATTTTCTCTTGGGCAGTGGTTATGGGCTTGTAGTCTGCCACGGCAGCACATAGGATGGCTGCATCCTGCTGTGCGAAGCACCCAGTGGCGGCGTGATACATCTCTTCGCAGCTTTCTACGTCAATTCTGTGTATTCCTGCATAGGATGTGCGGAGTGGGGTGGGACCTGCAATGAGGGTCACTTCTGCCCCGCGGCGTGCACATTCGTCTGCCAGGGCAATGCCCATCTTTCCGCTGGAGTAGTTGCCGATGAATCTCACAGGGTCAATCTTTTCGTAAGTTGGCCCCGCCGTAATCATGATCTTCTTTCCCCTTAGTTGCTGTGTGTTTCCTTTGAAAAAGTCAGCAAGGTGTCTCACGATGACAGCAGGTTCTTCCATACGCCCTTTGCCTTCTAAGCCGCTTGCCAGAAATCCGCTTGCAGGTTCTATGATGTGATTGCCGTAAGATTTCAGTTGCTCCATGTTGGCCACAGTGCTCGGATGACGGTACATGTCAAGGTCCATTGCTGGTGCAATGAATACTGGAGCTTTCATGGACAGATAGGTAGTAATCAGCATGTTGTCTGCAATGCCGTGTGCCATCTTTCCCAAGGTGGATGCTGTGCAGGGCGCAATGAGCATGGCGTCTGCCCATAGGCCCAAGGACACATGACTGTGCCATGTGCCGTCTCTCTGTGAAAAGAACTCTGAGATGACTGGCTTCTGAGTGAGAGCCGACAGCGTAATGGGGGTGATGAACTCCTTGCCAGCAGGAGTTATTACCACCTGTACCTCGGCACCTGCCTTCATCAGTTCCCTGATGATGAGGCATGACTTATAGGCTGCAATGGAGCCTGTGATTCCCAATACAATTCTTTTTCCTTTCAGCATAGTGCCACCTTGTTGTTTCGCTTGTTCAACCTGTTTTATTTGTTCATCAATATGCTTTCCGAAAGCCTTATCCGGGTAAGCACCTGTTTGGTGTTGTAGGTAAAATCTCCTGCAAGCATCCAACTGAAGTAGCCGGGATCTCTATGGAGCACAGCTCTCACGGGTTCGCCTTTGTACTTGCCGAAGTTGAACACCTCGTGCATCACCTCATTTCCTTCACTGTCAAGCAGTGGAGTGCCATCGGGCTTTTTCTTTGCTGCCCAGATGATTCTGCCGGCAAAATCCACGTTGTTGTTCTGCTTGGAAAAAGCAGCGAGGAATGACACATCGTTCTGCAACTGGCGGTCTTTTTCGGGTTCTGTCTCCGGATTGTATTTGTCCAGTTGTCCTTTCAGTACGCGGTAAGTGGCCTCTGTATCTTGATCTGCTCTATGTGCATCAAAGTCTTCCTCCATCTTTCTGCCACAGTAGAATTTGTAGGCAGCCGCAAGATTTCTCTTCTCCATCTTGTGGAAGATGGTTTGTACATCAATAAACTGGCACTTGTGGAAGTCGAAATCAACCCCTGCTCTCAAAAACTCCTCTGCCAGTACGGGAATGTCGAATCCGTTGGAGTTGTACCCTGCAAAGTCGCATCCCTTGAACTCTTCCTGCAGGTCTTTGGCTATCTGCTTGAAGGTGGGCTGCTGTTTCACCTGTGAGTTCTTGATGCCTGTAAGCTCCTCCACTGTAGGCGGAATTGTTTTTTCTGGGTTGATGAGTATGTTTGCACGAGTCTCTGTCCCATCTGGCATCACCTTGATATAGGCTATCTGGATAATCCTGTCTTTTACGATATCCAGTCCTGTGGTTTCCAGGTCAAAGATGACCAGCGGTCGTTTCAAGTTCAATTCCATGACAGTGTCTTACGGCTATTCGTTAATCAGCATAGGCATCAGCAGCATCAGGATATCCTGTCCCTCGGGTTGCTCGGCAGGTACCACCACACCAGCCCTGCTTGGATCTGCCAATTGTATAAACACGTCCTGGCACTCCACATTGCTCAGCACTTCCACAAAGGCGTTGCCCTTGAAGCCTATGCTCATGGGGGTGCCATTGTAATCGCACTGCATGCGTTCGGTGGCATTCTTCGCAAAGTCGTAGTCCTCGGCATCCAGTTGCAGGGCGTTGTATTCCAAGCGGAAGCGTATCAGGTTGCTTGCATCGTTGGCAAAGGGCATCACACGGCGCAGTGCCGAAAGCAGTGCGGTGCGCTCAATGGTGATAACGTTGGGGTTGTTCTGTGGAATCACAGAATTATAGTTGGGATATCTGCCCTCAATGAGGCGGCAGCTGAGTTTGTTTTCTGCAAAAACAATTTCGGCATTACTGCTGTTGAATCTGATGGTTACATCATCTTCCTTGCCCAGTGCATTTTTTAACAAACCAGCGGGTTTTTTGGGAAGAATGAATGATGCTGGTGTGTCGGCTTTTACCGAGAACACTTTGCTCCTCACCAGCTTGTGCCCGTCGCTTGCCACTATGGCCAGATGCTCTGGTGTCAAGTCGAAATAGATACCGTTCATTACGGGGCGTATCTCATCCTGCGCTGTGGCAAAGATGGCGCGGTTGATGCAATCGGCAAGGGTGGCAGATGGGATGCTTATCTCTGTGGCTCCCTCATTGATTTCCAGGGTGTGTGGATAATCTTCTGCATTATCGATGGGCAGTGAGAACAATCCGTTGAGGTAGGATATTCTGGCTATTCTCTCGTCGCCTTTGATGTCAAAAGTAATGGGCTGCTCCGAAATGCCCTTTACTGCTTCCAGCAGGTCGTGACCGTTGATGGCAAAGAGCCCATCTCCATCGTTCTCGTTCAGTTCGATGCTTGTCTCCATGGTGTTCTCGCCGTCAGATGCCGTGAGGGTGAGCTTGTTACTGCTGATAGTAAACAGAAAATCGGACAGTATGGGGAGTGTGTTCCTGCTGTTCAATACTTTTGACAATGCCAACAGTTTGTTGGATAGGGGGGTGCTCGATAATGTGAATCTCATATTTGTATAGTTTAGTTATTCGTGACGTTGTGTTTTGTCCTGTCTGCCATCATCTCTTGATTGCACAGGGCGGTCAGAAGTTATGTCGTACAAAGTTACAAAAAACGCTTGCAGTGGCAAAATATTCCTTGAAAAATTGATTATTTGAAAGAAAATTATTACTTTCGCAGTCAAATTTTTCAAGAGTATAACAATCTAAAGAAAACAATAAACATGGAATTAACAGGTAGAATTATCGCAGTATTGCCGGCCAATAGCGGCGTGTCGCAGCGTACAGGAAACGCCTGGATGTCGCAGGAGTATGTGCTTGAGGTGCCCGGTCAGTACCCTAAGAAGTGTGTGTTCAGACTATTTGGAGAGGACAGAATCAAGAACTTTAATATACAGAACGGCGAAGAACTTACTGTGTTCTTTGATATCTGTCTCTTATACACATCTCCGAGCCCACGAGACAGGCAGAAAT
>CALZNR010000125.1 GCA_945827565.1 uncultured Prevotella sp. | reverse complement strand
TTTGGAGGTTTATATGGAGCCAGTTGGGTAAGGAGAGCAGGAAAGAACGAAGGCAGTTCTCTGCCTCGTGTGATGCTTACGCAATTGTTTATAGACGGCAATGAAATCAAGGTAGGCCAACTCTACGACGAAATGTTAATACTCCCTCAGGCACTCAATGAGAGCAAAAGCATAGAACTAAGCAACACTCAGAATTCATTCACTATCAAATTTGGCGCAGGCAACTACAATCAAAGTGAACGTCTGCAATTCATGTACTGGATGGAAGGTAAAGACGATGACTGGAAGAATGGAAATGCTCTTATCCATGGTGTCTCATTCAACAATCTCAGTTTTGGCACCTATATACTACATGTAAAAGCCATAAATGCAGAAGGAGCAGTAAGCAATCAAGAACGCACCTTGGAAATCACTATTCTACCACCATGGTGGCTGTCATGGTGGATGATATTGATTTACACCGTTACAGCAATTTCCTTAGTGTATGTGATGCGTATAGGACGCAAGCGACAGCAATATATATGGCAAAAGAAAAAAGCAGTTATCAATGAACTAATGCTTCAAAAAGAAGAAATCAAAGCTGCTGGCGATGAACTGCGCCAACCTATGGCGAGAATGGCATCTATCATTGGCAATCTGTCTGAACAGGAAACTACCATTGAAGGAAGGGAGCAGCTAAATGCTCTGCACTTCCAGATGTTGCAGATCATTACACGTATCTCAGAAATGCAAATGACACTTGAAAATCCAGAAAATAAGGCGAAAAACATTGCAGACAAGCGTTTGTTGCTCAGCGATAATGCCACTAAAGACATTACAGAAATAACTGATGGCGAGTTAACCTCAGAAATCAAACCCAGGCGTTTGGATCTTGCCACTAAGAAATATGTTATTACTGTGGTTGACAACAATCCTCAGTTCCTAAAGTTTATTGAAAAGCAATTAGGAGATATCTATACACTTCACACTTACAATGACATTAGACTGTTCTTGAAAGACATGGATGTTCTCCAAAACGACATTATCATCTGCAAGCAAGACATGCCCTACATGACTGGTAGCGAACTGTGTAACAAAGTAAAAACCTCAGACAACGTTCATAGTGCTAAGTTCGTACTTATGACCGACGGAGTACTCACTCCTCAGGACATGCAGGGTATGAATATCACGTTAGGTGCCGACGATTATATTGCTAAGCCATTCAATATACAGGAGGCAGCTATGCGTCTCAACAAATTGTTGGGTCTGAATCCTCAAGAATCTATCAACAACATCATCGAAGGTGGTGAGACCAGACTTCTTGAAGGTAGGAATGCCAGTATGACAACTGCGACAGAAACCACTGACCTTACAGAGGAGGGTACACTGAACGACGTAGGAGAAGAGGTACTTAACAGAATCAAAGCAGAAAAAGAAGAGGCAGAAAAACAACAAGAAGGAGTTGATACATCAGCTAATTTGGCGATATATGATGAAGGCGAAACACTGAATGACTATTCGATGAACGAAACTATGGATCAGCAACTGCTGAAAAATATCGAACAATATGTTTTGCACAATATGTCAAGAGGCAATATCAGTTTGGAAGATTTGGCCAATGCCATGGGTATGGGCAGGGTGCCTTTCTTTCATAAAATAAAGAGTTTGACGGCTAAGACACCTGCCGAGCTTATTCGAGAGATGCGTCTAAAGCACGCCTGCATCCTGCTGGAACGCACGAATATCAACATGAGCGAGCTGGCTATCAACACAGGTTTCCAAACCGCCGAGAATTTCATCCACATATTCAAGGAAAAATATGGCATCTCTCCACTGGAGTACCGTACCACACGCAAACAAAAATAAACCTAACTACTGAATATGAATCATTTGCGAGCACATACACTGCTGGCAGCAGCGTTGTGCGTCAACACACTTTTTGCACAGAGTAGCGACTCTGCCATCGTCAGAATTCTTCAAGAGAAGAACATTACATTCACCCATAACAATAAAGTGGTGTTATTGCCCTCTGGAAAAGAAAAATTCGAGGACATGTTCAAGGCAATTGCACAAGCAAAGAGCAGTGTTCATCTTGAATATTTCAATTTCCGTAACGACAGTATTGCCTCTGCCCTTTTCGACCTACTTAAGCAAAAAGCGAGCGAAGGTGTAGAGGTGAGGGCACTTTTCGACGGATTTGGAAATGATTCCAATAACAAACCTCTTCGCAAAGAGCATGTCAACAGTCTGCGTGCGCATGGAGTAGAGATTTATGAGTTTGATCCTATCCGTTTTCCATGGGTAAATCATGTATTTCTCAGAGATCACCGCAAAATAGTGGTTATCGACGGAAATGTGGCATATACAGGCGGTATGAATGTGGCAGACTACTATCTGCATGGTACGGAACAAGTTGGTGAATGGCGAGACATGCACTGCCGCATTGAGGGTGGTGCTGTGAGTCCACTACAAATGATATTCTTGAAACTATGGAACCGTGTCACCGAACAAGGCATCTGGGGACCAAAATATTTTAGAGCTTACGAGCCTGTAGAAATGCAGGGGCTCAGACCCGACACAACTGTCACCGCAGGTCATAAAAAAGTGGGTATCATCAACCGTGAACCACACATCTCCAATGACATCATCCGAGTATTCTATACAGAAGCCATCAATGCAGCAAAAGACTCCATCAAACTCATCAACCCTTACCTCACACTTAACAGAAAGTTGAAGAAGGCACTACGCAATGCAGCAAAACGTGGAGTAAAGGTTGAGATAATGGTATCTGCCAAGAGTGATATACCTCTCACTCCTGATTGCGTATTCTATAATGTGCATAAACTCATGAAGAAAGGAGTTCATGTGTGGCTATATCAGCCAGGCTTTCACCACACTAAAGTGATTATGGTTGATGGGAAATTCTGTACTGTGGGTAGTGCCAATCTTAATGCCCGTAGTTTGAGTTGGGACTACGAGGAAAATGCAGTGATTATTGACAAGCCCACTACCCAACAGTTGGACACTATGTTTGATAATGACAAGAAAAAAAGTGTGTATCTCACTCCTAAAACATGGGATGACTTCCGTACCCCCTGGCAGAAGTTCCGTGGTTGGTTTGCTCACCTGCTCACTCCCTTCCTATAAGGAGAAAGTCACTCATCATTTTCACCTCTGTTTCAGAAAAGTGTGCCGACACAAAATCCCGCTCACGGTTCACGATCTCCTGGTCAAAGAAATGAACTACATCTGCGGCACCTTGCATCATCGGTTGAAGATACTGACAAAAAACATTTGCCGCCAGCTCCGGCTTGTTATCAGCCCACAACGAAAGCCCATAATACACTTTATCTGTATCTGCCGCTTGCGGAAGAGCAAGCAGGCGTTCGTAGATTTTTTCTGCTTGCTCATATTTTTTTTCTTGAGTCAGTGCCCATGCCAACACACGGATGATACCTGGATGATCGGGGTACTCATAATCCAACTTATATAGAATAGGCAATGCTGCATCCGCCTTACCAAGATTGGTTAAGCATGTAGCATACTCCAACTGCAAATTCTTGCGCTCAGGCGATTCCTTCAACAAAAGTTCATAGCACAAGATTGCATCTTCAAATTTTTCCTGCGCAAAATAAACCCTTGCAAGTCCCAACGTAGCAGAAGCGTCATTAGGCTTATATTCAAGGGCTTTCTGGTAGTATCTTTCGTACTCCTTGCTCACCTTTGCCATTATCATACATGTCTCGTAATTCCATGTATCTGTTGTTCGAGCAAAATTCTTCATCAGATATACAGCTTCTGACTCATATTGGTGAGACAAGAGGAAACCTGTCATAGTGATAATGAGGTGAGATGACAACAATGGAAGCAACTTATCTTCAGCTATAAACAAATAGGGCATATTGTATTCCACTCCCTTAACAAATGGATTACACAAACCTGCATTCAACGTACTTATCTTAAAATAACGATACAGCATCTGTAAATAGGTTTGTCGGATATAGGTAGGAGACTGCAATTCCTGTTCATGTGACATAGGACCAAACACCATATTTTGCGAGTCCATCATATCACTTAGCTGTGGAGGGAGTTTCTCTACCACCTGTGTGAAAGCATACACAAAGGAATACTTGTCACTATCGCAGAAAGGTCCTTTATCTGCCATTTCCGCAATTCTACTACCTTTCTTTATCTTCCACAACATTTGTTGCACCTCTGGATGCTCTGGATAATAAGGTACAAACCAATTGCTTATTTCATAGAAGAAAGGAATACGCTTGGTCTGTGCAAATCCTCCAAAATAGATGTCTGCACCATTCTGCTGCATCTCATACATTTTCTTGAAACTCTGTTCAACCTGCTCCATCCTTTCATTTTCATCATCCGGATGTAATATTTGGGCTAATGGATCTTCTTCTTTTTCTATCCATTCTCCCCTCTCATTCAGTTTGAACGCATTATTTTTCATCAGGTCGGGCATTATCTCGTCTCTTATTTTTCGTGTATCGTTTTCTGCATTCATGCAGCACAACACCTGTAATTGAAGAGACTCCAGCACCTTTAACTCTTCCTGATTTGCCAGCACAGTGTCAAGCAATTCTGCCATTTCCTCCTGATAACATCCCGAACAATAGTGTGTTCCTATTACCCATCCTACCAGTGCACGCTGTTTCACCCTATTCTCCGTGCTGTTGGAATATATTTCAAATAGAGCCTTCCATTTATAGAAATCAAAGAAATTGAACACTGCCAAAGTAATGGCACTAACCATGAGTTGCTGGTCAATGACATCTATCGTGGGTGAGGTTAGGATATCAACATACGCACGAGCATCCGATTCTGTCCACTGTGGTGATATAAACAATTGCTTGAACACCTGCGTCCGATTCCTTTGCTGCTGTATCATCAACTGCTGTTGTTTTTCTTCTCTCACATGCTTTGGTTCTAACTGGAGCATGGCACAATCGCTCACAAAAGATTCCATCTTTTGTTTCACCACCGTTGCATCCCACGGACCACCATTTTGCATCACTTCCCTTGCACAGGAATATAACACGCTATTTTTCTTCACAATCTGCCTCAAGTTTAGATCTTGCAATTTTCTATATATTCTTACTTGCAGGCCATGCACTGTCTCTTATACACATCTCCGAGCCCACGAGACAGGCAGAAATCTC
>CALZNR010000124.1 GCA_945827565.1 uncultured Prevotella sp. | reverse complement strand
ACACACTGCATATCGTCGGCAGCGTCAGATGTGTATAAGAGACAGATATACGACCCCGTGACCATACTCCGCGGTTCTACAGTGAAGCAAGCATTAGACATGATGGCAGAATACCACATCGGAGGTATTCCTGTGGTGGATGAGGACCGTCATTTGGTAGGCATTGTAACCAACCGTGACCTTCGCTTTGAGCGCCACCTTGACCGCCCTGTTGACGAGGTGATGTCGAAAGAGAACTTAGTGACCACCCACATGCAGACCGACCTGATTGCTGCTGCACAGATATTGCAGGAGAACAAGATAGAGAAGCTGCCCGTGGTGGATAAGGATAACCGCCTGGTGGGCTTGATTACCTACAAGGACATCACCAAGGCAAAAGACAAGCCCATGGCTTGCAAAGACGAGAAAGGTCGTCTGAGAGTGGCTGCCGGTGTGGGTGTTACCGCCGACACTCTGCAGCGTATGCAGGCTTTGGTGGATGCAGGAGCCGATGCCATTGTTATCGACACTGCCCACGGACACTCCAAGTCGGTGATAGAAAAGCTGGTGGAAGCCAAGGCATCGTTCCCCCAAGTGGATATCGTGGTGGGCAACGTGGCCACAGGTGCTGCCGCCAAGATGCTGGCAGACAACGGTGCCGATGCCGTAAAGGTGGGCATTGGTCCGGGTTCTATCTGTACCACACGTGTGGTAGCAGGTGTGGGTGTGCCCCAGTTGAGTGCCATCTATGATGTTTACAGCGCACTGAAAGACACCAACGTGCCTCTGATTGCCGATGGAGGTCTGCGCTACTCGGGCGACGTGGTGAAGGCGCTTGCAGCCGGTGGCAGTTCAGTGATGATAGGTTCACTGGTGGCCGGCACTGAAGAGAGCCCCGGCGAAACCATCATCTTCAACGGACGTAAGTTCAAGAGCTATCGTGGCATGGGTTCTTTGGAAGCTATGGAGCAGAAGAACGGTTCAAAAGACCGCTACTTCCAGGGCGACACCACAGAGGTGAAGAAGCTGGTGCCCGAAGGCATTGCAGGACGAGTGCCCTACAAGGGAACAGTGCAAGAGGTTATCTACCAGTTGGTAGGTGGTCTGCGCTCTGGCATGGGCTACTGTGGCGCCGCAGACATCATGGCACTGCACAATGCCAAGTTCACACGTATCACTAATGCCGGTGTGCTGGAAAGTCATCCCCACGACATCTCCATTACCAGTGAAGCACCTAACTATTCCAGACCAAACGACTAAAATGAAAAAAACATTGTTTACAGCACTGTTGCTTGCCTCTGCCACCATAGCAGGGGCACAACAGGCTAATGACCCCGTGATAATGACCGTCAACGGAGTGGATGTACCTCGCTCCGAATTTGAGTACTCCTACAACAAGAACAACACCGAAGGCGTCATTGACAAGAAAACCGTCAAGGAGTTTGTGGAACTGTTTGTAAACTACAAACTCAAAGTAGCAGCAGCCTTAGACGAGAAGATGGACACGCTCTTCTCTTTCAAAAAGGAATTCCAGCAGTATCGCGACCAGCAGATACGCCCCTATCTGATAAGTGAGAAAGATATGGAGGCTGAGGCACACCACATCTACAACAGCACCAAGGAGCGTATCGGTGAAAAGGGGCTGATAAAACCTGCACATATCTTCTTGAGACTGGGACAGAATGCCACCAAGGAAGAGCAAGAGAACGCCAAGGTGCGCATCGACTCTATCTACAACGCACTCAAGAAAGGTGCCGACTTTGCAGCACTTGCCACTACCTTGTCGCAAGATCAGGGCACAGCAAAGAATGGCGGTGAACTGCCATGGATAAGCGTGAACCAGACCTTGAAGGAATTTGAAGATGCTGCCTTTGCCTTGAAAGACGGTGAAATGAGTGCTCCCGTGCTCTCACCTGCCGGCTACCACATCATTCTGATGAAGGGACACAAGCAGCTGGAACCGTTCGACAGTCTGAAGAACAACATCTACGCCTTTATGGAGCAGCGCAACGTGCGTGAACACGTTATCAACAGAACGCTGGACAACATGGTGAAGGCATCAGACAAGAAGCTCACTCGTGAGAATATTCTGGACAATCTCTGTGACTCGCTGTGCGCACAAGACAGAGACCTGAAATATCTCATTCAGGAGTACCACGACGGACTGCTGCTCTACGAAGTGAGCAACCGCATGGTGTGGGAGCGTGCCGCCAAAGACGAAGCAGGACTGGCAGCCTATTTTAAGAAGAACAAGAAGAAATACAACTGGGACACCCCACACTTCAAGGGAATGGCATACCACGTAAAGACAGAAGAAGACAAGGAGGCAGTGAAGAACTGCGTGAAGGATTTGCCCTTTGACCAATGGGCAGAAAAACTGCGCACTACCTTCAACGGCGACTCTGTGATACGCATCCGTGTAGAGAAGGGACTGTTCAAGATGGGCGACAATGCCCTCATCGACAAAGAAGTGTTCAAGAAAGACACCACCGTGACACCTCTGAAAGACTACCCCATCGACGCTGTATATGGCAAGGTGCTGAAAAAGAAGCCAGAAGACTATACCGACGTGAAGGGACAGGTGACCGCCGACTATCAAGACCTGTTGGAAAAGCAATGGGTGGCACAACTGCGCAAGAAATACCTGGTGAAGGTGAACAACGAAGTGGTGGAAACAGTAAACAAACACTGAGCAAAAAGAAATGAAGAGAAACAGTTTTCTGACCTACAGCATCTCCATACTCCTCTGTTGCTGGGCATCAACAGGCATCGTCTGGGCACAGCAATCCAAAAAGGATAGCATCAACCCCGCCAGCATCGTGGACGAAGTGGTGTGGGTAGTGGGCGATGAAGCCATACTGAAATCAGAAGTAGAGGCCATGCGCCTGCAAGCTCAGCAGGAAGGCAGGCGGTGGAAAGGCAACCCCGACTGTGCCATCCCAGAGCAACTGGCAGTGCAGAAACTGTTTCTGAACCAAGCAGACATCGACAGTGTGGAAGTGAGCAGCAGCGATATAAGCGATCGTGTGGAGTCGCAGTTGAACTACTGGATTGAAGCAAGTGGCTCAAGAGAGAAGTTGGAAGAGTACAAGAAGATGTCGATAAGCCAGATTCGGGAAGAGATGTACGACCAAGTGGGCGACATGCTCCGTATGCAGAAGATGCGTGAGAAACTGGTGAGCGATGCCAAGGTACTGCCCACAGAGGTGAGAAACTACTTCAAGAACCTGCCCGAAGACAGCATCCCCTACGTGCCCACCGAGGTGGAAGTGCAGATACTGACACAAACACCCCAGATAGAACAGCAGGAGATTGACCGCATCAAAGACCAGCTGCGCGAATATACCGACAGGGTGAACAAGGGAGAAACATCGTTCTCCACACTGGCACGCCTCTACTCTGAAGACGGAAGTGCCCGACAGGGAGGCGAACTGGACTATACCAGTCGTGCAGAACTGGACCCTGCCTTTGCTGCCGTAGCGTTCAACCTGACAGATCCTAAAAAGGTGTCTAAGATAGTAGAGTCTGAATTTGGCTTCCACATCATCCAGCTCATCGACAAGAAGGGCAACAAAATCAAGGTGCGCCACATTCTGCTGCGCCCCACGGTATCGGAGGCAAGCATCCAGCAGTCGCTGCTGCGCCTTGACTCTATCCGCAACGACATCATGGATGGCAAGTTCACCTTTGAGCAGGGAGCCTCCATACTTTCTGACAACAAGGACACCCGCAACAACAACGGACTGATGGCGCACGAGATGGATAACATGCAAAACACCTCACGCTTCCAGATGAAAGACCTGCCCACAGAAGTGGCACGCATGGTGGAAGGAATGAAAGTGGGCGACGTGTCGCAACCCTTCGAGATGCTGAACAAGCGGGGCAAGACTACCTGCGCCATCATCAAACTGAAGAACAGGGTGGAAGGTCACCGCGCCACCATCACCGAGGACTTCCAACTGATGAAAAACATCGTGCTGGCAAAACGCAAGGAAGAGATGCTGCACGAATGGGTGGTGAACAAGATAAAGACCACCTACGTGAGAGTGGGAGAACGATACAGGGACTGCGACTTTGAATACGAAGGATGGATTAAGTGATGATAAGATTACCGTTGCACATCATCAGAACAAGAGAAATGAGATTCAAAGAACACATCAAAGAGCATATACACATCATCCGCACAGCTATAAGGGGCAAACACAGAATCATCATCGCAATGGTTCTGTGTTTGTTTTGCCTTTCTGTGGCCCAGTCCAAACAGCGCAAGGCACAGAAGCCGAGAAAAACCACAGAGAAAGACAGCAGGGTGTATCTTATCCATTCTGACGTACTGAAGTTCGACCAGTATATCAACCCCGACGCACAGATACTGTTTGGCAACGTACAGTTCAAGCACCAGGGTGCCACCCTGTATTGCGACAGTGCCCACTTCTATGAGGCAACCAACTCTTTCGAGGCTTTTGGAAACGTGAAGATGTATCAGGGCGACACCCTCTCACTGTTCAGCGACTATGCCTACTACGACGGCAACGACCAGATGGCACAGGCACGCTACAACGTGATACTGAAACACCGACAGACCACCCTTTACACCGACAGCTTGAACTACGACAGGATGTACAACATCGGCTATTTCTTTGAGGGTGGCAAGATGGTTGACAAGACAAGCACCCTGCTCTCTGACTGGGGCGAATACAACACCAATACACGCGAGGCGGTGTTCTATTATCATGTAGATCTTACCGACAAGAATTTCCACCTCACCTCAGACACGCTCTACTACAACACCGCCCTGTCGATGGCCCATACCGTGGGACCGTCTGACATCTACTCGGGTGCCAGCCATATCTACACCGAAGATGGCTACTACAACACCAAGTCAAGTCGTTCTCAACTCTACGGGCGCTCCACCCTGCACAACGGCGGCAAAAAGATGACTGCCGACAGCATCTTCCATGAAGAGAAGACAGGCATCAGCGAGGCCTTTCACAATGTGGTGTATGTGGATAGCGTCAACAAGAACATGCTCACATCTCACTACTGCTGGTACGACGACCCAAGAGGCTACGCACTTGCCACCGACAGCGCCATAGCCTATGACTTTTCACAAAAAGACACGCTCTACGTACATGCCGACACTTTCAGAATCTATACATCTGTCTCTTATACACATCTCCGAGCCCACGAGACAGGCAG
>CALZNR010000123.1 GCA_945827565.1 uncultured Prevotella sp. | reverse complement strand
TCTTCCTTTGACCAGCGGTGCAAGTATCAATATCTTACGTCCACGAAACTGTTGGGCAATCAATCTTATCACCTTCTCTTCCGTAAACTTCACCATCTCCTCGCCCGTAATGTAACTATAGGCTTTTCCTGTCCTTGCATATAGCAGCCTCAAGTAGTCGTATATCTCTGTCACGGTGCCCACGGTAGAACGCGGGTTTTTGTTGGTTGTCTTCTGCTCTATGCTGATTACAGGGCTCAGTCCCGAGATATCATCTATGTCGGGTCTTTCCAAATTGCCCAGAAAGTTTCTTGCGTATGAAGAGAACGTCTCTATATACCTGCGTTGTCCCTCTGCAAAGATGGTGTCAAAGGCGAGTGAAGATTTTCCCGAACCCGACAGTCCGGTGATTACAGTCAAACTGTTTCGAGGAATCTCTACATCTATATTCTTCAGGTTGTGCACCCTGGCACCATATATCTTTATTGTGTCTGCACCCATCGTTCGTTTACTTCCATTTGACATTCACAGCCTATTCTGCATTCTCTATATAGTCTGTCAATATGTTGACATCTCGTTTGATGTTGTATTCTATGCCGTCTGCCCCCCTGGCTTTGATCAGGGCGAAATAAACACCATTCTTCACCTTGGTGCCTTTGTAGGTGCCGTCCCATCCGCCATCTATGTCGGTCCACTCATACACCTTTACACCCCATCGGTTGAAAATATATCCATGAAACTCCACTATGCTCTTATGATTGCTTTTCACCTTATACACATCATTGATTCCATCACCGTTGGGCGAAAAAGCATTGGGCACTTCCAGCAGACTTGCACTGATGGTAATCTTGATGGTGGATATGAGTATAGGAGCCTGATTCTTGTCATACGACACGTAGAGTGCAATGGTGGTGGTACCCGATTCCCGGAACTCATAGTCGGTGTTTTGCTCATATCTCACCATGAACGGACTTGCCTCGCCCTCCTTCGTAAAGCGCCATTCAAAGGCTTCTGCCACATCGTCTGCAGAAGATGGGTTTGCCTTGAAAGTAACGTGCAAGGGTGCTTGTGCATCGTTAAGCACATCTGTGGTCTGCATCATCTCACCGTCTTGCTGGTAGTATGCCGTTGGCACAAAATCAGCGAATACACGGTTGGGGAGAATAAACAGAAAAGAAAACAGTAGGAATATACTTGATATTTTCATCTTTGTAGCATTTGACACTGCAAATTTAACTAAATATGTTGATTAATCCGTAGTTTTTTGTAATTTTGCACACATCTTGAATTTCTTTTAATCATGAAAATGCTTATCACCAGATATTTGGTCTTCTTGTTTTTACTGACCTGCTCCGTGGGAGTGTATGCACAGTCGAACAAATGGCGAGATATTCATAAGGTCAAAAAAAAGGAAACGCTGTACAGTATTGCGCGTGAGTATTCAATCACGATAGATGAACTCTTGAATGCCAATCCAGAGACAAAAGTACCCGGCTACCAGTTAAAAAAAGGAAGTTTGCTCTTCATCCCGTTCAGTTCAAATTCTGCACAGGCATCAGCATCAGCACAGCCCGCAACCAGTCGGCCACAGGCAAGCCAAACAGACGTACGGCAGCGTGAAATCCGATTGGGCGTGCTTCTCCCCTTGCACGATATCAATGGTGATGGAAGGCGCATGACGGAATACTACCGTGGTATGCTCATGGCATGTGACAGTCTGCGCTGCGAGGGCATCTCCATTCGCGTGGATGCTTTCAATGCCTCTGAACAGTGCAACATCAACTCACTGCTTGCCACCCCCCAACTGGCGCAGTGCGATGTCATCTTCGGTCCGCTCTATTCTGCCCAGATGCCTGCGGTTTCCAATTTTGTCAAGCAGCACGACATCAAGTTGTTCATTCCTTTTTCTATTGATGCTCCACAGATAAAGAGCAATGCCTCTATCTATCAGGTTTATCAAACCAACCCGGAGATCAATGCTTCCATCGTATCTCGCTTCTTGCGTCAGTTCAAGAATCACCACACGGTGATCATCGATTGCCAAGATTCTGCCAGCACCAAGGGGGCTTTTACCTCTTTGCTGCGCTCACAACTGAAATCATCTGGACGCAGTTTTTCCATCACCAGCACAAAATCTACAGAGACCAACTTTGCCAAGGCCTTCAGCAAAACCCTGCCAAATGTGGTGATACTCAACACTGAGCGCTCACCGCAACTGAACGTGGTATTTGCCAAACTCAACGGACTGGCAAATAATGCACCCAACCTGCAGATTACCTTGTTCGGATATACCGAGTGGATGATGTACACACGCTACAATTTGGACAATTACTACCGCTTCAATGTGTATATCCCCGCCACCTTCTACACCAATCCACTCTCGACGGCAACCCGCAGGTTTGAACAGAAATACCGCTGGAACTTTCACGAAGACATGCTTGCAGCATTGCCACGCTTTGCCATCACGGGTTTTGACCACACCTACTTCTTCCTCAAAGGACTTCACGAGTATGGTAAAAACTTCAACGGCGCCCTTGGCAGCACAGGCTACACACCTATTCAGACTCCCTTGGGATTTGAACGCATCAGTCCAAACGGCGGATGGCAAAACAAGAGGATATTGATGGTCAATTATTCACCTTCCAAACAAATCAGAGTGATTTACTAATTGCCATACCCACCATGCGACAATTCTATCATATCGCCATACTTTCTGTACAGAAACACCTACGCCTGACACTCTGCGTGCTATGCTGCACGATGTTGATGGATGCCAAATCGCAAATTGGAGATTTCAGAAACGAGCTGGCACTGGGTGTCTCTGGAGGTTATACCATCAACAATGTTGGCTTTACGCCCGAAATACCCCAAAACTCACTGGGGGGCTACACAGCAGGAGTAGCCTTGCGCTACACGTGCGAAAAATATTTCAAGAGTATATGCGCCCTGGTCACTGAAGTAAACATCAGCCAATGCGGTTGGAAACAGAGCATACTGGATGAAAAAGACCAGCCAGTCATCAACACCTCTACGGGAATGGCTGAAGAGTATCAGCGCACCATAACCTATATTCAAATTCCCTTTATGGCAAGGTTGGGCTGGGGACGCGAATACCACGGATTGCAGTTCTACGTGCAGGCAGGCCCACAAATAGGCTTCTATCTCAACGACAAGATTAAAGCCAACTATGCCTACGATCAGCGCAATCAAGACAGCCGACTGGGAGTGCTTAAAGAGGCTCCGCAAGAAGTAATGCCCATAGAGCGCAAATTTGATTACGGCATCACTGCCGGAGCAGGATTGGAATACTCCATACCACGCATCGGACACTTCCTTTTAGAAGGGCGTTACTACTACGGTTTGGCAGATATCTACGGCAACTCCAAAAAAGATTTTTTTGGCAGGAGCAACAACTCTACCATTCAAATCAAGTTGACCTATCTCACCGACTTGATACGTTCCAACAATCCCAAAATAAAATAGCCACAGCATTACGCTGCGGACACAAGATAGAGAACTAAATTTTAATTTTATATCATTATGTTTGAAGGACAACCTAAAGGTTTATGGACATTGGCTCTTGCCAATACAGGTGAGCGTTTTGGATACTACACTATGCTTGCCGTGTTTGCTCTCTTCCTTGGAGACAACTTCGGTTTTCAAGCCGGCACTGCCTCTGAGATTTATACTTGGTTTCTCACACTGGTTTATTTCCTGCCGCTGTTTGGTGGTATAGCTGCCGACAAGTGGGGCTACTCCCGCATGGTGGTCACTGGCATCATCATCATGTTTGTGGGCTATCTGCTCCTCTCTATCCTTCTCGGAAGCGAAACACCTGCCATCATTGCAATGGGGGCGGCGTTGATTCTGATAAGTGTGGGTACCGGACTATTCAAGGGCAATTTGCAGGTAATGGTAGGCGATTTGTATAACGACCCTCACTATGCCAACAAGCGAGATGCCGGTTTCTCACTATTTTACATGCTTATCAATGTGGGTGCACTCTTTGCCCCCACAGCAGCTATCTACAGCATGGAGTGGTCGCAAGAAGCCTTTGGACTGACCAAGGCAGAGTCTTATCATGCAGCCTTTGCCATCGCCTGCATCTCTGTAATCATCAGCATTCTGATCTATTATTTTGGCAAATCCACGTTCAAACAGGTATTGTCTGTCAAGAAGGTGAAAAATCAGGAGAGCGCACCCGTAGAGGAGATGTCGCCCAAAGAAACCCGCGAGCGTATCATCTGCCTGGTATTGGTGTTTGCCGTGGTCATTTTCTTCTGGATGGCATTCCACCAAAATGGTCTTACCCTCACATGGTTTGCCGATGAATTTACTGCCACCAAGTCAACTGGCATCGAGTCTATGGCTTTCGATGTAACCAATCTCGTGGCAATTATCTTCATGGTATATGGCATCTTCGGGGCATTCCAATCAGTTACCACCCGTGCCCGTCTCATCAATGGCGTGGTGATTGCAGCAGGCATTGCCATTCTTGCCTACAATTACAACCAACTTGAACCGGAAATCAGCATCAGCGCACCTATCTTCCAGCAGTTCAATGCTTGCTTTGTGGTGATGCTCACCCCCGTCAGCATAGCCCTGTTCGGATGGCTCGCCAAGAAAGGAAAAGAGCCCAAAGCCCCCGTAAAAATCGGCTTGGGAATGTTGGTAGCTGCCGCTGCATACCTTCTGATGACCGTCAACTCTATCGGTCTGCCAGCCACTAACCATCCACAGCATGTGGCTGATGTAACCCCCAATTTGCTCATTTCCACCTACCTCATCCTTACCTTTGCCGAGCTTCTCTTGTCGCCCATCGGCATTTCACTTGTCACCAAGGTGGCACCTCCCAAATATCGAGGCATGATGATGGGTGGATGGTTTGTTGCCACTGCACTGGGCAACAAGTTGGTGTCCATTCCCGGTCACATGTGGCACATGGACCTCACCATCGTATGGGGAACACTGATGGTTATCTGCCTTATCGCAGCCCTCTTCATCTTCTCCATCATTAAGAAGCTCAACAAGGTATGCTAATTCCATATCCTGTCAGCAGTCAATGATGCTGACCGACAGTTATCAAGCAGAGGCTGATTCCTGCGTTGGAATCAGCCTCTGCTTTTTCTCTCCTACCCTATATGGAGGTTAAAAACGAACTGTTTATAACTGTTAATTTAACAAGGAATTGAGACGTAAAATGTTAAACTGCATATTTATGCAATTCCATTCTGAGCCACTTTTTTCTCGCTG
>CALZNR010000122.1 GCA_945827565.1 uncultured Prevotella sp. | reverse complement strand
CCTGTGCACACTCTCCCTGTGCCACAGTGCCCCAATGGTTGTATGCCCCCATCAGTTTCTCTCCTCTCTTGTCGCCATTGACGCCATAGTTCATCACATATCCGTTGAAGATGGCGCTCACCCCTCGTGAATCTTTATAGGGTCCGTTGGGTTTCTCAGAGCGAAAGACGCGCATCTCGTAACCGCCATCGGGATTGAAGAAGCCATAGCTCACGAACATATAGTAATACTTGCCGATGTGCTCTATGTAGGGCCCCTCGCCCGACACATAGTAGCCGCCTCCCACCTTGGTACCATAATAGGGGTCGCTGGTCACTCCATCGGTATTGCCTCCCACGGAGGGATAGGTCACATTGTAGTCGCGCAGCCCAGTGGTTTCATCGAGTTCGAGCATCCATATACCTCCCGACCAAGAGCCATATACCATCCACAGTTTTCCCTCCTCATCGTAGAACACAGCAGGATCTATGGTATGTGGCCATCGGTTTCCCCATTTTTCTCCCACATCATACCGTGCAGGCAGTGAGGCCTGTGTGCCCAGCACCAGTTCCAAGTCGGTATCTTTATAAGAATGGTCGGTACCGTCAAAGCCGCATATCACCACTGGCCCCTGATAGCGGTAGGGTCCTGTTATTTTGTCGGCGGTGAGCAGTATAATGCTGGAGTGCCACTTGTCGCCGTTGATGCTAAGATAGCAGCACCATTTGTTCATAGTGGGGTTCCACACCACATCGGGTGCCCACATATTTCCGTTGATGTCGTAGGCATTGTCAGTACGTTTCGACCAGTCCATGGCATTGAATGTGGGGAAATCCACCTCCTCTCCGCCTTTCATCACCTTGGTCACCTGTGGTGTCACAAAGGCTTCGGCATTAGAGGCTATGCCACCAGAAGCATTTGCCCAGGTGGGGTTTGCAGCAGTCCAGTTGCGCATGTCGGTGGTATAGGCACCCGCCTTATGCGAACCAAAGATATAGTATCTCCCACTGGTGCTGTCGAACACCACAGAGGGGTCGTGCACACTGATTCTTTTTTTGTTCACCACCTTGTACATGGCAGCCGCCTCTTCCGAGGTGACCTGTACCTGTGCCTGTAACAAATCACTAAAAGCAAGTCCTGCCAGCATCATCAAGGCAGAAACCATCTGTGTTGTTCTTAACATACCCATATTCTCTTTTTCTTGTTTTCTATTTCTAAGAAGGATGACACCAACAAGTGCAGCCTATCTTTTACAAAGATAGTGCCAACGAGTGCAAAAAACATCAAGCTTGCTTGGATGTTTTGCCGAGTGCAGCCTATCTTCTACAAAGATAGTGCAAATGAGCGTAAAAACATCAAACTTGTTTGAAATGTTTTTGCCGAGTGCCGCCTATCTTATCCAAAGATAGTGTTTTTTTAAATACCAGCCTATGCCACGACAAAATAATGCAGCTTTTTTCTGCACGGCACGGCAAACAGGCGTGGAATGGAGAGCCAAGAGCAGTACGCTTCTGCGCTGTTTGCTACATAGATACCACACGGCTCTTGAAATGTTAAATACTGATAAGACCCCACATGATGGCCAATTTTTCTGTACTTTTGTAAAATAACTACAATACCCTTTTGTAAAACAACTACAACACCCATCAATAAATGAGAACATTCAACAGGAAAGCAACAGTACTGACCGCACTGTCGGCAGTGGCCATGATGCTTTGCAGCGTGCCCTGTCAGGCACAACACGAGGGGATGACCTACACCCACAACAGCAAATACGCCGTGATGGATGCCACCCCCATTACCGATGTGAAATGGAACAAAGGCTTTTGGGGCGAACGTTTCAATGTGTTTGCAGGCACCTCTGTACAAAGCATGTGGGAAACATGGAAGTCGGACAAAGGACACAGTTACAACAACTTTCTCATCGCTGCCGGAGAGAAACAGGGCAAACGCCACGGACCTCCCTTCCATGATGGCGATTTCTACAAATGGTTAGAGGCTGTAGTGTCGGTATATGCCGTGACCCACGATGCCCAACTGGAACAGATTGCCGATGAGGTGATAAGGCTGATTGCCAAATCGCAACGCCCCGACGGATATCTGCATACTCCCGTAATCATTGCCGAAATGAACAAGAGAGCTCTGCAGGATGAAGCAAAGGAAAACGAGGTGATAGGCACCAAGGTGGGCTCGGGAAAAGACGGCGCCTTTGGCAACCGACTGAACTTTGAGACCTACAATCTGGGGCACCTTATCACTGCCGGCATCATCCATAAGCGTGCCACAGGCAAGACCACCCTGTTCGACTGTGCCGTGAAGGCTGCCAACTTCCTCTGCTCGTTCTATGAAAACAATGCCGACGAACTGGCCCGCAACGCCATCTGCCCCTCACACTATATGGCAATGGTGGAGATCTATCGCGCCACAGGCAACCCACGCTATCTGACAACAGCACAGGGCATGATAGACATACGCGGCAAGGTGGAAAACGGCACCGATGACAACCAAGACAGAATACCCTTCCGCCAACAGTATCAGGCAATGGGACACTCGGTAAGGGCCAACTACCTCTATGCCGGTGTGGCAGACCTATATATAGAAAGCGGCGAGGAACAGTTGATGAAAAACCTTACCTCAATATGGGACGACATAGTGAACCGCAAGATGTATATCAACGGCGCCTGCGGTGCACTCTACGACGGCACTTCTCCCGATGGTACCGACTACAAACCCGACAATGTGCAGAAGGTGCACCAAAGCTACGGACGCCCCTACCAACTGCCCCACTCCACCGCACATAACGAAACCTGCGCCAATATCGGCAACATGCTGCTCAACTGGCGTATGCTGCTCGCTACGGGCGAGGAGAAATATGCCGACTTGGTGGAAAACTGCTTCTACAACAGCATCCTGTGCGGCATCAGTCTCGACGGAAAGAAATACTTCTACACCAATCCGCTGCGCATGAGCAACGAACTGCCCTACAAACTGCGCTGGCCCAAAGAGCGTACAGAGTATATCAGTTGCTTCTGCTGTCCGCCAAACACCCTGCGCACACTGTGTCAGGCACAGAACTACGCCTACAGCATAGGGCACAACCACAGCATCTATGTAAATATGTATGGTGCCAACAGTTTGAAGACAGAGATAGAAGGACTGGGCACCGTGGGCATCAAGCAAGAGACCGACTACCCATGGGATGGAACGGTGAAACTGACCATCACCCAACTGAAGGGAAAAAAGGAGTTTGACATCAAACTCAGAATACCCGCATGGGCAGCAGGAGCCAAGGTGAGCATCACACAGAAAAAGGGAATAACACAAGACATCACTGCACCCAAGGCTGGCGACTATCTCACCCTGACACAAATATGGAGCAAGGGCGACATCATTACTCTTACACTGCCCATGGAGGCTCAGGTGATAGAAGCCAATCCACTGGTAGAAGAGTGTCGCGGACAGGTGGCTGTGCAGCGCGGACCAATACTCTACTGTTTGGAGAGCAACGACCTGAATAGCATAGACATAGACAATATCGCCATTCCTGTGGATGCCAAATTCACCCCTGTGGAAACCACTATCGAGGGAAGTCGCATGATGGCATTAGAGACAGAGGCGGTAGATCGCAGCGAGAAGCCATGGACCGGCACCCTGTATCGCACAGTGAGCACAGAGAAGAGCAAGGTGAAGGTGCGCCTCATCCCCTACTACGCCTGGGGCAACAGAGGCAAGAGCGAGATGACCGTGTGGATGCCTGCCGTGTATTAACCCACATCATCCACCACTCGCCTTGCCACCGCAAGGCATCTGCCACAGACCTGCGCTGCGCCCTCCCTGTACCATCAGGGCCAAAGGGAGAGTTGGCCGTCGCCCAGCAGGCGATAGGAACGGCGATGATAAGGTGTGATGCCATGACGGGCAATAGCCTCGCGATGCTTCTTGGTGGGATAGCCCTTATTGCTCTGCCAGTCGTATTGCGGATAGGCAAGTGCCAGTTCGTTCATATAATCATCACGATAAGTTTTTGCCAGGATACTGGCTGCGGCGATGGAAAGGAATTTTCCATCGCCTTTTATTATAGTGGTATAGGGCAGGTTGTGATAGGGCTTGAAGCGATTGCCATCCACTATCACTGCCTGGGGGCGCACCTGCAACCCATCGATGGCACGGTGCATCGCCAGAATACTGGCGTTGAGGATATTGATTCGGTCTATCTCTTCAGGTGTCACCACACCCACAGCCCATGCCACTGCATCACGCTCTATCTCTGTGCGCAGGGCATAGCGCTGCTTTTCGGTGAGCTGTTTGGAGTCGTTGAGCCGCTCATTGCTGTAGTCGGATGGCAGAATCACCGCTGCGGCATACACACTGCCCGCCAGGCATCCCCTGCCTGCCTCATCGCATCCGCACTCTATCAGTTGGTCGTAATAATGGTTTTTCAACATATCGGTTTTTGATTTATACACTTGTTAATGAAGGGAGAGAACCTGCCAAAGAATGTAATAAAAGGTCAATTCTTTAATTTTACTTAACGCTATAAATTGTTTTTTGAACAAATAGTGCAATTTAAGTCCGTTCCTTTGCGGTGTAAACAATAAAAATACATCTGATTATGAAAACCGAACTGTCACTTACTACCCGTACAAACACCGTAAAGACCGCCACAGACAGCATAAGCAGAATAGTTCTTCTGGCCACTACAGCCATCGACAAGGTGGCACGCCACTACTCTCATCTGCTGGGCACCAGCATCAATCGTCGGCAAACAGGCTTGCTACTCAATGCTCAGGCAGCCTTTGTGTTCACCGTGTTTCCTGTAGAGTGCAGCATAGCAGTGCGCCTGCTCTGCCTGGCATGGTTGGTATGTGCGCTGCTCAAGTGCAAGCGTTCAGGCATCCACGCAGCAGAGGAATAGTTGTCAGAACATGGTGCGCACACGCTTGATACCCTCCACCAAGGCGTCAATCTCTGCCTTGGTGTTGTAAAGTGCAAACGAGGCTCGCACGGTGCCTTGTATGCCCAGACGTGTCATCAGGGGTTCTGCGCAATGATGACCAGTGCGCACAGCAATGCCCAAACGGTCGAGCAGGGTGCCCATATCCAGATGATGGATATCGCCCACCAAAAACGATACCACGGCATCTTTCTCCTTGGCTTGTCCAAAGATGCGCAAGCCATCTATCTCTGCCATCCTTTTCATGCAATAGGCGGTGAGTTCTTGTTCGTGTGCTGCTATATTGTCCATGCCCAGCTGCTCCATATAGTGTATGGCAGTGGCCAGTCCGTGGGTAGCCACATCTGTCTCTTATACACATCTGACGCTGCCGACGATATGCAGTGTGTA
>CALZNR010000121.1 GCA_945827565.1 uncultured Prevotella sp. | reverse complement strand
TTCTGCCTGTCTCGTGGGCTCGGAGATGTGTATAAGAGACAGGTGCAAACACCTCTCCGTTGATTTCAAGTGTGCCCTTTGCCTCTAAGTCGTAGATACTTGGAATGAAAAGCGCATCGTTTTTCTGCAATGCAATGTCGGGCTCTGTGCCATCAAGAATACCTTTGGTGTTTACTGAGATGATTTCAAGTTTTCTGTCAGGATTCTCACGGTGCAACACTCCACGATTGGTGAAGGCTTCTTCAAGCAGACCATCTGCCTTCAGAATAAGGTCGCGCACAGTGCGGATATCCTGTCCGATGGCATAAGACCCCGGACGATACACGGCACCCTTTATCTCCACCCTGTTGTCGTATCTGTCAAGGATGGCACCAATGCTCACTACGTCTCCATCCTTCATCTTGAAGTCGTTGTAGTGCATCTCATCTACTGTGCAGATAGTTCTCTCCTTGGCGTTACTACGCTCCACTGTAATGGAGGATGCATAGGCATCGTCGCTGAATCCGCCTGCATAGTTGATAAGGGTGGCAATGGATTCAGAACTTTTCATCTCATAATACATGGGTCGTTTGATTTTTCCCTGTATCATTACGAGTGCTTCGTAGGGACTGGCAAGAATCACGTCGCCTTCTTGAAGACGGATGTCGGTGTGCGACCTGCCTTGGAGGATGTAGTCATATACATCGATGGTGGCAACGGTGCGACCGCCACGTACCACCTTTATGTTACGCAAACTACCAATGGGGCTTACACCTCCTGCCTTGTACAGAGCATGGAACACTGTACTGAACGAAGAAAGGGCGTAGGTACCAGGGCGCGCCACTTCGCCCATGATGTTCACCTGTATGGTGCGTATTTGTCCCAAACTCACTTTCACATTGGTGCTCAAATCCACATTGGCAGTTTTCATGCCAGAATATATCTTGCTCAGTTTTGCGCGGATTCTGTTGCTGGCCGCCTGCACAGTGAGCCCATTTACTGCGATGGGACCCACATCCGGAATAGAGATGTAACCATCCGGCGTCACTTTCTGTACAATGTTTGCCTCACTGGCACCCCATACCTCAATCACCACTTGGTCGCCAGGTCCCAAACGATAGTCGGTGGGTGTGGCTATGTTCATGCTGGGCTCAAAGGTGAGATTGCTGCTGTAAAAGATGTCTCGTCCAAACACCTTGATGCCATCTTGGGGCATTGCCAATTGCTTGTTGTCATCCTGTGCAGAGGAGCTGTTTTCTTCGTCCTTTGCTTCTGTTCGTTCGGTGTCTATGTTCTCGTTACCTTGACGCTCCTTAGACATGCTTTGCTGCTGTTCGTATTTCTCCTTGATACGCAGCAGTTGCTCTTTGGTCACTCCCTTGATGAGCAACTCCTGATAAAGCTGCTTTTGGGTTTTTCCTTGTTTCACACCATCCTTTACATACGCCATGACAGCATCATCGGTCATTGACTGAGCGAAAATAGCTGTGGGCATCATCAGTGTGAGAAATAGAGAAAATAGAATTTTTTTCATCATAACTGTATCTTCTTGTGATTGTATCTTAAAGTGCCATCAAATGTTTTACAACTTCTATATCGGTCCTTCTGAGTAAGCTTTTCCCTTAGTTGCGTATAGCATATGCGCAAATAGTCGTGCAAAGATAAGTAAAAGAATTCAGATTACCCAAAAACCTGTGTTTATATTTTTGTACACTCTGCAATTCTCCCATACGGTCTCATTTGGAAGGAGCACCCGACTGTTCGTGGGAGTTATAAAGCTGCCTCATTGAATCCCTTTGCGGTTGAGTGCTTCTGTGTATCGCTTGGCATTGTTGATATGTTCTTTGTAGGTTGCCGCAAAGTTGTGAGTACCAGAGAAATCTTCCTTGGCACACATGTAAAGATAGTCGTGGCTTACATGGTTCAGCACAGCATCAATCCCCTGTATCGATGCTATCTTGATAGGTCCCGGGGGCAGACCTGGATACTTGTAAGTGTTATAGGGACTGTCGATAGTGAGCAGTTTGTGATATATTCTTCTGAGTTTGAAATCCTTGTGGGCAAACTTTACTGTGGGGTCAGCCTGCAAGGGCATCCCTTTGGGATATTCAGCGGAGCGGCATCTCAGTCGGTTCAGATACATGCCGGCAATCATAGGCTTTTCGCCATTGTTGCTTGTCTCTTCGTCAATGATGCTTGCCAAGGTGGTTATCTCGGTGGGTGTCATGCCCATCTTCTTGGCTCGCTCCATTCGGTCTTTTTGCTGCCAAAAAGCATGATGCTCCTTTAACATTCTTTTTATGAAGGTCTCCACATCAGTGTTCCAGTAGATGCTGTAGGTGTTGGGGATGAACAGTGCAGGAATGCTCTGTACTGTATAACCTAACTGGGCGCAAATGCCACTGTCGTTGAGGCAGTTGATGAACTCTATGCTGTCTTTCATCATCTTCCTCCCTAAGAAGCCTGCCAGTCTCTCCTTGGTCTTTACTTCGGGTATGGTGAGATTGATAGGCTCTTGTGCTCCGTTCTTCAGATGTCTCAACACTTCAAACGCTCCCTCTTTAGGCTGGATGGCATATCTGCCCGTCTTGATGTTGCTGCTATAGTCCCAGTGGCGTGCCAGCGTGCCAAAGCCGGCTCTGCCATGTCTGTTGCTGAAGGCTGCAATTTTCACATAAACGGAGTCGATATCGTCATCATCGTCAATGTACAGATAAGCGGTTTCCTGCTGCTTGCTGATGGGACTGAAAAAATAATAATAGGTAAGCCCTATGACGGCAATGCCCAATACAGCCAGGGTATAAAGGTACACCTTGGTATTGGAAACGGAGTGGATGATTCTCTTCATGGTGCTGTTATGAATAGGTCGGCTGTGTCCTACATGCCATATCTATGCTGCAAAGGTATAAAAAAACAAAATCATTTTGCCTGATTTTTGTGGAAATGTATAACTTTGCATCGGATTTAAAGGCAAAAAGATGGTTATGGATAATGGTTTGATGCTTTCGCAGTTCAATACCTTTGTATTTGATTTGGATGGTACACTGCTCAATTCCCTGCAAGATTTGGCTGTGAGTACCAATTGGGCATTGCAGCAAAATGGTTTCCCGTGTCATTCTACAGACAACATCCGTATGTTTGTTGGCAACGGCGTGAGAAAGTTGATAGAGCGAGCCTTACCAGCAGATATAGATGAGGATTCCTTCCAGAAGGTGTTTGATGATTTCAAACAGCACTATCTTGTACACTCCTTAGACAATACTGTGCCGTATGATGGGATTATTCCCCTGCTGCAAACCCTCAGTCAGCATCAGAAGCACATAGCCGTGGCAAGTAACAAACTGCAGGCTGGTGTGACACTTCTCAACCAGCGTTTCTTTGCTGACTATATCCCTTTGGCCATTGGCGAGAGCACTGAGATGCCCAAGAAGCCTGCACCGCAAATGCTGTTGCATGCTGCCGACTATTTCCATACTCCTCTCAGCAAGTGTCTCTATATTGGCGATAGTGATGTGGATGTTGCCACTGCACGGAATTGCGGTATGACCTGTCTGAGTGTGCTTTGGGGCTTCCGGGACAAGGAGTTCCTGATGCAACATGGGGCATCTCATTTCGTGACCACTCCCTGTGAGATGCTATCCTTGCTCTAAAGGCGTTTGCAAAGGGGATAATGATGTTGCTTTCTGCGTGTGTCTTGTGGTGCACTACTCAATGGTGTGCTCGTCAAAATACTTCTGCACCTCTTCTTTATAGGAGTCTGAAATAGGCAGGTACTGGTTGTTCACCACCACTCGCATTCTCACCACAGAAGATGCCTTGTTCATGTTGACTATGTATGAACGATGAATACGCAGAAAGTCGGGTTTGGGCAGATAGTCTTCCAAGCTCTTCATGTTGATGAGCGACATGATTTTCTGTCCGTTTTCCAAGTAAAACCTTACATAGTCTTTCTGTCCTTCCACATACAGGATGTCGTCAAACTGTATGCGCTGCAGCTGGTAATCGCTCTTTACAAAAATGAAGGTTAAGACAAATTAACGCAATTCTTGGATGCGTGCCACATATTTGCCGATGATGTCAAATTCCAGATTCACCTTGGTGCCTACGGTGATGTCGCAGAAATTGGTGTGGGTGCGGGTATAGGGAATAATAGCCACTTGGAAGGTGGATTTGGTGGGCTGGCACACGGTGAGCGACACTCCATTGACTGCCACACTGCCCTTATCTACAGTGAAATAGCCTTTCCTTATATCTTCTTCCTGTGGGGTATATTCAAAGGTGTAGTAGGTGCTTCCATCAGCATCTTCCATGGCGATACAGGTGGCGGTGGTATCTACGTGTCCCTGCACGATATGCCCATCCAGTCTGCCGTTCATCATCATTGAGCGCTCTACATTCACCTTGTCGCCCACGTGCAGCAGTCCCAGATTGCTACGGTCAAGTGTTTCCTTGATGGCAGTCACGGTATAGCAGTTGTTGTCTATGGAAACCACGGTGAGACACACACCGTTATGTGCCACGCTTTGGTCGATAGTAAGTTCTTGCGCAAAATCACATTCCAATGTGAAATCCATATTGCCTCCTTGGGCGTTGATTGCCTTGACGATTGCCAAGCCTTCGATGATACCGGAAAACATATTCTTTAAAGATGTCTTGAATTGCAAATAAAAAAGGGAACGCACCGCGATTGTGATGAAAACTCCTGTTAAAATAAGGTTAGAGTGCTACTGGTCTTTGTAATCCACCGACAGAAATCCGCTATTTGCAACACATATTGCAAACTGTGGCCCGCCATTGACGCAGCAGTGTGCTCCTGTTTTCAATATTATTTGATGAGTATCCCGATCTGATCGGTGCGCTCCACATTGTTTCTTTGCTGCAAAGTTACTAAAAATAATGATGCCTCCAAACGATTGGCCATATTTTCTTTCAATGACAGTCTTTCCCAACAAGATGGTGTGAGTCCAATGGTAGATGGTTGTGCTGGAGGAGTAGTGGCAGGTATAGTTACTTCAAGTCGGTGTAAAGTAACAAATTCTGCTTTGAAATGTATATAAGTGGCTAAGTTCATTCTGTGTGGCTTTAATCAGTATGAACTAAATGTGAAAAAGTATTTAATTATTGGGTTTGTTTTAACAAATGGAGGGTGTAAAAATGCCTAAAACTGTATAAATATACACTTAAACTGTATAAATATGCAGTTTTTGGGGGCTGGCTTTGCACTTCAATGGTTGTCACTTTGCACCCCAATAGTTGTCACTTTGCACCCCGATAGTTGTCACTTTGCATTGCATTCTCCACTGAGCTTTTTGGAAGCCAAATTTCCAATAAATTTCTTCCTCATATTGAATGAGTTACATTCTTTCGCCGAGAATTTTACATTTCTT
>CALZNR010000120.1 GCA_945827565.1 uncultured Prevotella sp. | reverse complement strand
TACACACTGCATATCGTCGGCAGCGTCAGATGTGTATAAGAGACAGTAGTCATGTCAAAAAAACTTGCAGAAGTCGCCTTTCATCCAAAATAATTATGTAACTTTGTTCTCAGTGTCTGTGACAACCATGTGACATGGCATGTTCCACAAACACCCGATAAACAGAGAGATAGACTTGTTATGAGCAGAAAAGTAATAGAGTTTGAGAGAGTGGGCAAGCAGTATGTGCTTGGTACCTTTGGCACAGGCACGCTGAGCCAAGACCTGAACCGATGGTGGGCACGTATGCGCGGCAAGGAAGACCCCTACCTGAAGGTGGGAGAGGTCAATGACCGCACAAAGAAGGGCGACAGCCGTTTTGTTTGGGCATTGAAAGACATATCCTTCAGTGTGGAGCAGGGCGATGTGGTTGGCATCATCGGCAAGAATGGTGCGGGTAAATCCACGCTTTTGAAAATCTTGTCGCGTGTCACATCTCCTACAGTGGGCACCATCAGAATCAAAGGTCGTATTGCTTCACTGCTCGAAGTGGGAACGGGCTTTCATCCAGAGATGACCGGTAGAGAGAATATCTACATGAATGGCTCTATTATGGGTATGACAAGGGCTGAAATCACCCGCAAACTCGATGAGATAGTTGATTTTGCTGGAGTGGAGAAATATCTTGACACACCTGTCAAACGCTATTCCTCTGGTATGATTGTTCGTCTTGGCTTTGCCATTGCTGCCCATCTTGATCCTGAAATTCTGGTGGTGGATGAGGTTCTTGCCGTGGGTGATGCCGAGTTTCAAAAGAAGGCTATTGGCAAGATGCACGATGTGGCAAGCGGACAGGGCAGAACAGTGCTGTTTGTGAGTCATAATATGGCGGCGGTGAAAAGCCTGTGCAAGAAGGGTGTTGTGATGAAAAACGGAGGTATAGAATATGCAGGCGATATAGAGTCGAGTGTGGCTCATTATCTGAGGAACGACAACCATTCAACAGAAAAGAAAATCATTGACCGTGTGAAGTGGGTGAAACCCTCCCTGCGCATTGACGATATCAGTATCAATGGCACTGACAAGGCAGAGAGTGTGATTCAATCGGAACAGCGCACCATAGAGGTGTGTATAAAGGGAAATGCAGCTGATGCGTTCACAACAGATGTGATGCTCGTGTTCAATAATAAAGAGGGGCTCCCTCTTGCCACCTTTGCCCCTGGTCATTACTATGGCAATCTGATGAAGTTACCTGCGGGTGATTTCACT
This sequence comes from uncultured Prevotella sp., assembly GCA_945827565.1. Lineage (GTDB taxonomy): Bacteria > Bacteroidota > Bacteroidia > Bacteroidales > Bacteroidaceae > Prevotella. The sequence continues at coordinate 4,151 of CALZNR010000120.1, read as the reverse complement.
ATCCATAAAACCATAGAACTGCCGAAAATCCTGACCCGCGGTTACCTGCATGTTGATCTTATGATGCACCATCCAATGGTGGAATATCAGTTGAAGGCACCTGAGTGTGCCGTACTGGAAACACAAGGCTTTCAGTCGGGCTTTGGGTCGGCAATGAATCAAAACGACAATGGGTTGATAGGTTTGGACGACCTCTCATAAGAATAGGGTGAACACTTGCAATGAGGGCAGACAGAAAATATGTGATATTGCTGACGGCATGTGTCAATCCAGGAGCTATGCCGTTCACGGCTCTGGTTGACACATCGGAGCGCCTGCGTCAGTATCGTGAGGCACTTGACTTCTACCTTCATCACACGTCGCTGCCTATAGTGTTTTGTGAGAATACTCTCTGTGATTTCAGTGGGGATTATCGATGCTATTTGGATGAAGGTCGCTTGGAATACATTACCTTTGATGGGAATACCTTTGACAAGTCAAAAGGTAAGGGATATGGTGAGGCAATGATTATGGAAGAGGCACTGAATCGTTCTCTCTTTTTGGCTGAATGTAGTTTTGTGGTAAAGGTTACGGGGAGGCTGATAGTGAGAAACATTGCCATGCTGATAAGAGACAACAGCAGGATGCTGACACCAACCATACAGACCTTCTATCCCAATAAGGGTATGATAGACAGCAGGGTTTTTATTGCCCCAAAGGAGTTTGTGGCAGTTGATTTTTTAATGGAAAAAGAACGGATCAACGACTCCTGTGGCGTTTTCTTTGAACATGTTCTCTATGAGACTCTGCTTGCCCGTTGTTCTTACATATATATTCCCTTTCTTAAAGTGCCCGTGATAGAAGGTATATCGGGCTCTAAGGGAAACAGGTATAAAACCAAGGAGGCAAACAACAACAGGTTTGCCTTCGATATGCTTGGCAATGCGCTAATAATGGATAAACAGATGCGTTCTTATCGTATGCCTATAGCCCTGAAAGCATTACTTTTTTTGGCACGGTGCTTTCTGTTTCTCCGAAAATGAGGAGAGAAATTTTCAACCTTTCTTTTCTGAAAAACTTCCAAAGTGCACGGCATCCTTTTGTGCCACGAGGCAGGGCACAGACTTGAGCAGCAACCAGCACGATATTGCCGAAAGGACCACGGTAGATGAGAATGTCAACACATCAAGCCCTATTTCGTGGCGTGGCCCTAAAATGGGTTCAAATATTTCTTTCAGTTCTCTGAAAAAAAGATAGTGTGTACCCAAATACACAATGCTATAACGCCCTATGTTTGTTATAACAGGGATGGAGCCAATTGCTTTTGCCAGCAGAAGTAAGCCGGTAGAACCTAATACACCTGGCACGTATGTGTGAAACACCGTTGCCCTAATGTTGTTTCGGTAATACTCTATATCGCCATTGGCAGTGAGCAGTGCAATGCCAATCAATATAACCGACAGGATGAGATAAGTGTGCCTGCTGTAGTTTTTCTTGAGAATATCAGTCTTTGTCATCATGATATGCCCAAAGATGAAAAATGGGATTGCTGTGAGAGATGTGTCAATGAAAAATGGTAAATCTATGCACATTCTGTTGCATCTGATGCCACAAAAGCCCGCCAGCAATGCCAGCGCCATCTTGAGTAGCGTGTCATATTTGCCTGCATGTTTTGCTATTCTCTCAATAAACATATAGATGATGTAAACATCGAGAAGTGAGATGAGGAACCAGATGGGAGGATTGAAGAACTTTCTGTCTGTGTCTTCGGTGATGGCATAGTAAAGGGGAGAGAAGTAAGTGAAATCAGTGCCATCGGCAATGGATGTAAGGTAGCCACCAAGGTCTCCTAAAAGAACGAAGAAGCAAAAAGGAATAACCAGTCTGTTGAACTTCTTGTTTAGGAACACTTTCGGATTTTTCACAGAAACGAACAGTCCGGCGATGGTGTAATATAGTGGCATACGGGCTGCTCTGAGCATATCCCGTATGGCAGGGCAAAGGTCCATGATGTGCTCTGTGGTGTGATACAGAATGACCAGAAGGATACAAATCCCCTTGGCAGTATCCACCCATTGCAGTCTTGGCTTTACATTTGTATTATTCATTTAAAAGTGTTGTTACGAGTAATCGTTCTTACCAGTGGCATTCCTTATTTTTATAGTTTCTCGCAAGTGAAATTTATACGGAAACTAAAAAAATTAACGAAAAATATTTGGTGCATATAGTTTAATGTGCTATATTTGCAGCGATAAGGTGGCATTAGTCATTGCTGATGGGCCTTATCGGTCCGCGATAGTGGGTTGGAACGTCCTGTTCCAACCCCTTTAATTTTGGCGCACATTTCACATGTTTCGCTCCTCATTGTATCTCCCAACCAATGGCACTAGCACCAAGTACAGCAGCAGAAGAACCATCTAATGCGCTGACCAAGAACTGTGCCTTACCCTTGAATATTTTGAACACATGGTTGTTGTATGCCTCCACGATAGGCTTCATCAGTAAATCGCCAGCTTTGGTCAACCCTCCGAAGAATACAAAGGCTTCGGGACTGCAGAATGTTGCAAAGTCGGCACAGGCTTCGCCCAGCATCTTGCCTGTGAATAGAAATACCTCATTGGCCAGTTTGTCGCCTTTGCCAGCAGCAATACTTACATCTAATGAGGTGATGTCTTCTGGGTTCATCTCTCTGAGTAGTGAGGGTTCTGTGCTTTCTTCCAGCATCTGTCGGGCGGTGCGTGCCACACCAGTGGCAGAGCAATAAGCTTCTAAGCATCCTTTCCTGCCACATCCGCAGGTGCGTCCGTTTTCGCGCACCATGGTGACGTGTCCCAATTCGCCGGCATTGCTGTCGCTGCCATAAACCAGTTGCCCGTTGACTACAATGCCAGAACCCACACCTGTGCCTAAAGTAATCATGATAAAGTTCTTCATTCCGCGAGCCACACCGTATGCCATTTCTCCGATAGCAGCAGCATTAGCGTCGTTGGTCATTGCCACGGGCACACCCAATGCTTGGCTGAACATCTCTGCCAATGGAACGATACCTTTGGCCCAGTGGATGTTAGCGGCATTCTCTATGGTGCCTTTGTAGTAGTTGGCATTGGGAGCTCCAATGCCCATGGATTTGATTTTATCTATACCGCCCACTTGCTCAATGATAATCTGTAATGCCTCCACTGCGGCTTTTACATACTTCTCTGCTGTGTCGTAACCTTGGGTTTTGATAGCCGTGGTGGCTTTTATCTCGCCTCTATTGTCCACGATGCCAAAAACAGAGTTTGTTCCTCCCAAGTCAAGTCCGATGACATAGGGCTTTAGAATTGTTTGCGCGTTCATAACGGTAAAAAATGTTTCAGGTTGTTGTTATTTGGATTGTTCTTGCCAATCAACAATCATCAGCAGATGAGAGTGGCAGAGATTGCAATCCCACCTATGCAAAGTTAGGAAAAAACCTTGACTGAACAAAGTTTTGAAATAAAAACTTGTGTATCTCATAATAATTTGCCACCTTTGCACTTGTTATGCCGTTTCAATTTCAAATTAACATACTTGATTTTGTGTTCAAGGGGATGCTCATAGGAATCATAGCTTCGGCACCGATGGGACCTGTGGGAGTGCTTTGCGTGCAGCGCACGCTGAACAAGGGCAGATGGTATGGTTTTATCACAGGAATAGGTGCTGCCTTGAGCGATATCATCTATGCAGGCATCGCTGGGTATGGCATGAGTTATGTGATGGATTTTATCAATAACCAGCAGTATCGCTGGTACCTGCAGATTGCCGGAAGTATCATGCTGTTGGCATTCGGCATTTATACCTATCGCACTGATCCTACCCGCAAGATGCATCGCTCTGGCACCAAAAAGGGAACCCTGTTTCACAATGCCTTCACCGCATTTTTAGTCACATTCTCAAATCCACTTATCATCTTCTTGTTTCTCGCCACGTATGCCCAGTTTGCCTTTGTGCTGCCCAATCATCCGTTTGAGATGTTTGTGGGCTTTGCAAGTATTGTGGCAGGAGCTCTGCTGTGGTGGTTTGGGCTCACGTGGCTGGTTGATAAAATCAGGGGCAAGTTTGATACCAACGGTATTCGTCTCATCAACCAGGTGATAGGTGCTATAGCTGTCTCTTATACACATCTGACGCTGCCGACGATATGCAGTGTG
>CALZNR010000119.1 GCA_945827565.1 uncultured Prevotella sp. | reverse complement strand
GATTTCTGCCTGTCTCGTGGGCTCGGAGATGTGTATAAGAGACAGGTGCCGAGGCGGTGGTGAACTATCTCATCAAGCAAGGCATCGCTGCCGACCGCCTAAGTCCTGTGGGCTATGGTAAGGACAAGCCCAAGACCATCAAGCGGAAACTGACAGAGACCTACGCCTTCTTGAAAGAGAATGATGTGCTTACAGAGGAATTTATCAAAACCCTCAAGCCCGAAGAGCAGGAGATATGCAACCAGTTGAACCGACGCACCGAGTTCATAGTGCTGCGCACCACCTATGGCATGTTTACTGATGAGAGGCCTTCGGCAAAACAAGCATCAAAATAAGGTAGATAATGATGCCGCTGAAGGCGGTGAATATAGTGAGAAGGGCATAGATGAGGCGCACCACGGTAGGGTCAATCTCAATGTATTCGGCAATGCCGCCACACACACCTGCAATCTTCTTGTCGTTAGACAGTGTCAGTTTTTTATATTCCATATCAAATTAAAAAATAAGTTCTGTTGCTTTTTCTTTACGGTTGTTTATTTTGTGCTGTTCTTTCCATTGATGATATTGCTGATGCCGATGCACACAAGCAGACAACCGATGCCAATGCCCAAGCTGGAGTCGATAAAGATGCAGAGCAACAATATGCCGGCACCGATGCCGCAGCGGCGCACACCCAGTTGGCGAAGCTCTTTTGCGCGATTGTCTTGCTCATTCTGACAGGTTTCTTCTGCTTGCCCGTTCACAACACAGACGTCAGAACTTCCTTCTATGCCCACCGTCTGTACGGGTTTGGGAGATTCTCTCTTGCGCAGCAGCATCACGATGATGAGAATAATGAGGAGAAGGGCAGTGAAAGGCAGTGCCACGAACAGCAGCATGGCGAGTGCAAACAGCCAGCCATTGCTGAATATCAGATGCTTGAAGTTTGAAAACACTTGGCTCAAATCGTCTATGTCTATGCTCCAGTCATCGGTTGAGGCAGAGAAAGAGTAGAGGGAAGATGTAGATGCAGATGCTGCCGGGGCAACGCATGTGTCGTTGAATATGGCAGTGTCAGAGTATGCCACAATGCCTGTGCTGTCTGCCCATGCCATTGTGACAAGGCACATCAGTAAGGCGAGAATCCAGATTCTTTTCATATCGTGCTGTATTTAAATGAGCGTATTGTATGGGGAAAATCTCCCATTCGGTCTGTCTCCTGTCTGTCATCTTTTTACCTATTCTTTCAGGCAGGCGTTGCAAAGATGCAATTTTTTTTCTACTTTTGCATAGAAAACGCCATAAAAATGCAGTTACCAGCCGAATTTATTACGCAGATGAACACCCTGATGGGGGAGGACAGAGCAAAACGCCTCTTTGACGGACTGTTGGAAGAGCCGATAACTGCGGTGCGTGTGAATGGAAAATGCAGCGGAATGTTTCCTGTGAGTGCAGCCTCGAGAGTGGCTTGGTGTGCCAGTGGGTGGATATTGGAGCAGCGGCCCAATTTTACTTTCGACCCCTTGCTCCATGCCGGATGCTACTACGTGCAGGAGGCCTCATCTATGTTCCTGCACCGTGTGCTTTCAACCTATGTGAACCGTCCGGTGATGATGCTCGATATGTGTGCAGCACCCGGTGGAAAAACTACGGTGGCGCTGGATGCCCTGCCCCAAGGAAGCATGGTGGTGTGCAACGAACCCATCAAGCTGAGGGCGCAGATATTGGCAGAGAACATACAGAAATGGGGGGCATCGGGAGTGATGGTCACCAACAACTATCCCGAACAGTTTGCCCATAGCTCCCTGCTCTTTGATGTGCTGCTTTGTGATGTTCCTTGTTCGGGCGAGGGGATGTTCCGTAAGGATGCCGAGGCTGTGGCAGGGTGGAGCAGGCAGCGTGTGGAGCAGTGTGCCCAGTTGCAGCGTGAAATAGTGCAGACCGTATGGGGAAGGCTGCGTGATGGAGGCTTGATGATTTACTCCACATGTACATTCAATACGCTGGAAAACGAGGAGAATGTGAGGTGGATAGCCGAAAAACTGGGGGCAGAGGTGCTTGCAGTGCCCGTGGAGGAGGCGTGGCAGATCATGCCTTCGCTGCTGCCAGGCTACAAGGCACCTGTCTATCGCTTCATGCCCGGATATACCAAAGGAGAGGGGCTGTTTATGGCTGTGCTGAAGAAACATGGAGAAGCCCCGTATGTGCTGGATGCTGAGGCTGAAAGGAATACGAAAAAAGAGAACGGAAAGGCACGTAAGCAGAAAGCAACGTGTGCCATAGACAGCAAACTGACAGAGCCACTGACACAGTGGCTGAGGCCTGCATACAAGTGTGTGTTGCGCCACCAGGAAGACGAGCTGATGGCGCTGCCACTGCCACTGGCAGGCAGTTATGACATGGCTGTGAAACAAGGGCTGAAAGTGCTGAGTGCAGGAGTGCCCGTGGCACGTATCAAAGGGCGCGACCTTGTTCCGCATCATGCGTTGTCGCTGAGTAGAGAGAGAGCCTTGGATTTGTTTCCGCTTGTTGCTGTGGATTATGCCACCGCCATCGACTTTCTGCGCTGTGAGGCGGTGAGACTGCCTGAGAATACGCCAAAAGGCTTTGTGCTTCTCACATACCGTGGCGTTCCCTTGGGCTTTTGCAAGAACATAGGCAACAGAGCCAATAACCTCTATCCACGTGAATGGCGCATCAAGAGCACACATATACCTGAAGAACCAACTATATTCCAATTATGAAACAATATTTAGACTTGCTCAACCGAATCATGACGGAGGGCGTGAAAAAAGGCGACCGTACCGGCACGGGCACCATCAGCATCTTTGGAAATCAGATGCGTTTCAACCTGCAAGAGGGGTTCCCTTTACTTACCACCAAAAAGCTTCATCTTAAATCCATCATATACGAACTCCTTTGGTTTCTTCAAGGCAACACCAACGTGAAGTACTTGCAGGAACACGGTGTGAGGATATGGAATGAATGGGCTGACGAAAATGGAGAACTGGGACCTGTGTATGGGCATCAGTGGCGCTCATGGCCCGACTACAACGGCGGAACCATAGACCAAATACAGAATGTGGTGGAACAGTTGAAGCACAACCCCGACTCGCGAAGGATGATAGTGAGTGCATGGAATGTGGCAGAGGTGGAGAAGATGGCACTGCCCCCGTGTCATACAATGTTCCAGTTTTATGTGGCAGACGGCCGACTGAGCCTGCAACTCTACCAGCGCTCTGCTGATACCTTCCTCGGTGTGCCGTTCAATATAGCCAGCTATGCCCTGCTGTTGATGATGATGGCACAGGTGAGCGGACTTGTTCCGGGCGATTTTATACACACCACAGGCGACACGCACCTGTACCTGAATCATCTGGAACAGGCACGTCTGCAACTGACACGCACCCCCCGACCACTGCCAGTGATGCGCATCAACCCGGATGTGAAAAGCATTTTTGACTTCCAGTACGAGGACTTCCAGTTAGACAACTACGACCCGTGGCCTCACATCAAAGCCGAGGTGTCGGTATAGGAACATGAAACTTTTCTGCGAAAACGAATACAGAACATAAAGACTGATGACAATACAGATTATAGCAGCTGTGGCACGCAACAGAGCCATAGGATTTGAAAACAAGTTGATTTACTGGTTGCCCAACGACCTGAAACGTTTCAAGGCGTTGACCACAGGGCACACCATCATCATGGGGCGCAACACCTTCCTGTCGCTGCCCAAGGGGGCCCTGCCCAACCGTCGTAACATTGTGCTCAGCACCCGTTGTACCCATTTTGAAGGATGCGACACATACGCTTCGCTGAATGAGGCTTTGGAGCATTGCAGTGCCGACGAGGACATATATATAATAGGTGGAGTCAGCGTGTATAGTCAGGCATTGCCACTGGCAAACCGCCTATGCCTTACCGAGGTGGATGATACACCAGCGCAGGCAGACGTGTTTTTCCCCGACTACATCAACGAGTGGAAAGAAGAAAGGCGTGAGCATCACGATAAGGATGAGCGTCACGCCTTTGCGTATGATTTTGTGGATTATGTGCCGGCAACAAACCGGTAATGCCTATTTCTTTACTCCTACAATCTTGGTGGGAGCCTGCTCTTTGTTGCGACGGTTGACCACAGTGACTACAGCCTGTGCCAAACTGAGGAAAGCCTGACCTGTGATGGTGTCAATCTTGGTGGCAGCCGGTTCGCCGGCATCTCCGCTCTCGCAGATGCTTTGCACCAAGGGTATTTGTGCCAACAGTGGTGTGCCCATCTCTTCGGCAAGGGCTTTGCATCCCCCGTTTCCAAAGATGTAATATTTGTTTTCTGGCAGTTCTGCCGGAGTGAACCATGCCATGTTTTCTATCAAACCTAAAATGGGCACATTGACCTTTTCGTTGCGATACATGTCAATGCCTTTGCGTGCATCTGCAAGTGCCACCTTCTGAGGCGTGCTCACAATCACTGCACCCGTGATGGCAAGTGTTTGCAGCAGGGTGAGATGGATGTCGCTGGTGCCTGGTGGTGTGTCAAGGATGAAATAATCCAGTTCTCCCCAATCGGCATCGGCAATGAGTTGCTTCAAGGCATTGCTTGCCATGCCGCCTCGCCACAGTGTAGCAGTGTCAGGACTGACAAAGAAGCCGATGCTCAGCAGTTTTACTCCATATTGTTCGATAGGCGAAATGAGCTGTCTGCCATCTTTCTCCACGGCGTATGGACGTGCATCTTCTACATGAAACATCTTGGGCATTGACGGACCGAAGATGTCAGTGTCGAGCAGTCCCACCCGATAGCCCAGGCGAGCCAATGCAATTGCCAGGTTGGCTGCCACAGTGCTTTTGCCCACGCCTCCCTTTCCTGAACTTACGGCGATGATATTCTTTACCTGTGGCAACAACTTGCCCACCTCTGGTCGGGGCTTTGATTTGAACTCCGTTTCGATGGTCACCTCCACCTCCTTGCTCACATGATAGTGGATGGCAGCCTCTGCTGCTTTGAGGGTGGATTTAAGGAAGGGGTCGGTATCGCGTGGAAAGATGAGTGTCACCTTTACCTTCATACCGTTGATGCTGGGCGTGTCTGCCACCATCTCGCTCTCTACCAGGTTCTTCTTGGTGCCCGGATAGGTCACGGTGGCGAGTGCATCCATGATCAGTTTGGGGTATAGTGTCATTGCGTGCTTGAGGGGTTGATTGGTTGTTTGATGTTATTTTCCAGCCTCCAATGGTGTGCGTTTGTCGCGCCGATAGCTTCGGTAGTCGTCAAACTCAATCTCCACTTCCGGTTCGCAGAGTGTGCCCTGCTGTGGTAGTCTGAACTTCATGTATCTGATGTTCAGCCCGCGCTCTATCCACATCTTTTCGTAATAGGTCTGTATGGAGCTGTCTCTTATACACATCTCCGAGCCCACGAGACAGGCAGAAATCT
>CALZNR010000118.1 GCA_945827565.1 uncultured Prevotella sp. | reverse complement strand
ACACACTGCATATCGTCGGCAGCGTCAGATGTGTATAAGAGACAGCTCATAACAGGATGCAAAGGTAGGAAAAAAAGTGGAGGAAAGCGCTGATGTTGACAATGTTTGCTTTCTTATCTCACTTTTTTATCGTAACTTTGCGCCCACAAAACCAAATCAACAACGAAGACAATGAATACCGAAACAAGCAAAAGCAGCACCTCCTGTGGCTGTTCATGGCAGTGTGTGCTTAGACGCTGGGCACCCGAGGCGCTGGTGATACTTATCTTTGCCGCTATCTCGTTTGCCTATTTCTTCCCTGCTGACATAGAGGGGCGCATCCTTTACCAACACGACAGTTCCGCCGGACGAGGTGCAGGTCAGGAGATAAACGAATACCGTCAGAGTACGGGCGAGACAACTCGCTGGACCAACAGCTTGTTCTGCGGAATGCCTACCTACCAGCTGGCTCCCTCATACAAGAGTGCTACACCTATGACCATGGCGGCTGATGCCTATCACCTGTGGCTACCCGACTACGTGTGGTATCTTTTTGCCTACCTTCTGGGCTTCTATATCCTGCTGCGCGCCTTCGATTTCCGCCGCCACCTTGCCACACTGGGTGCCGTGCTGTGGGGTTTCAGCACCTACTTTCTAATCATCATCGCTGCAGGTCACATCTGGAAAGTGGTTGCACTGGCCTATCTGCCGCCGTTGATTGCAGGTATCGTGCTGGCCTTCCGTGGGAAATATCTGCCTGCGCTGATAGTAACCACTATCTTTACTGCCTTTGAAATCAATGCCAATCACGTGCAGATGACCTATTATTACCTGTTCGTCATACTGCTGATGGTGATTGCCTACTTGATAGATGCCATCCGAACCAAGCGGATGGTGCACTTTGCCAAAGCTGCATCAGTGTGCATCATCGGTGCTGTGCTGGGCATCATGATGAACATCTCCAACCTGTATCACACCTATCAATACAGCAAGGAGTCTATGCGCGGCAAGAGCGAACTAGTGAAAACCAACAGCAACAACCAGACCAACAGCGGACTGGAGCGCGACTACATCACACAGTGGAGCTATGGCATTGACGAGACATGGACTTTGCTGATACCTAATGCCAAGGGTGGCTCACACCACATACGCTTAGCGTCAGACACAAAGGCCATGGAGCAATGCGAAAGCGAGTTCAGCCAATACGTTGGACAATGGTATCAGTACTGGGGTGAGCAACCCTTTACAGCTGGTCCTGTGTATGTAGGTGCCTTTGTAATGACACTCTTCCTCCTGTCGCTCTTCATCGTCAAAGGTCCGGTGAAATGGGCCCTTCTGGCAGCCACCATCCTCTCAGTACTGCTATCATGGGGCAAGAACTTCATGCCATTCACAGATTTCTTCATCGACTATGTGCCTATGTATGCCAAGTTCCGCACAGTGTCATCTATATTGGTCATTGCAGAGTTTACCATCCCTCTGATGGCTATGCTGGCACTGAAACGACTGATTGACGAGCCCCAACTGCTGCGCACCAAGCAGCATTGGATATATCTCAGCACAGCACTCACAGCGGGTTGCTGCCTGCTCTTTGCCATAGCCCCCACCGCCTTCTTCGATTTTATTTCGTCGCGCGATAGTGCACAGCTGCAACAATACATACCACAAGAGTATCTGGACACCATGCTGAGCAACATCAGCAAGGTGAGAGAGGCTGTGTTCACCGCCGACTGCTGGCGTTCGTTCTTCATCATCATAGTGGGCACCCTGCTGTTACTGGTGTACCGCACAGGCAAAATGAAAACATCACTGTTAGTGGGATGCCTGTTGGCTCTCTGCCTTTGGGACCTCTGGGCTGTGAACAAACGCTACCTCTACGATGGCATGTTTGTAGATAAATCGGTGAAAGAACAACCCGTGGAAATGACCTCTACCGAAGAGATGATACTGCGCGACAAGTCGCTGTATTACCGCACGCTCAACCTTGCCACCGACACCTATAACGAGAACGAAACTTCTTACTATCTGAAGAGCATCGGAGGCTATCACCCTGCCAAACTTCGTCGCTACCAGGAGATGGTGGAGCACTATATCAGCAAGCAGCAAATGGCTCTGGCAAATGCAGTGGTGAAGGTGCAGGGAGATATGACCAAGATCAACGGTGACAGCATCTACCCCGTACTCAACATGCTCAATACCAAGTATATCATCTTCCCTCTGCAAGACAGGCAGACGGTGCCCATTGCCAACCCCTACGCCTACGGAAACGCATGGTTTGTTGATGATATAAAATATGTGAACAATGCCAACGAGGAACTGGATGCCGTGGGCACCATCAACCTGCGTCACTGCGCCGTGGCAGACAAGCAGTTTGCCGATGTTCTACAGCAAGCTGTGCTGCAAGACAGCACCTCGATAGCCACGCTCACGGCCTACGCTCCCAATAAACTGACCTACGAGGTAAACTCTGACAAGGGTGGCGTACTGGTGTTCTCTGAAATATACTACCCTGGATGGACTGCCACTATAGACAACGAGGAAGCCACACTGGGTAGGGTGAACTACATCTTGAGGGCTGTGCAGGTGAAACCCGGCAAGCACACCATTGTGCTCTCTTTCGACCCTCAGAGCGTTAAGATTACAGAAAGCATCGCCTATACCGCTTACATTATTCTGGCCGTTGTGCTGGTGCTTATAGTGTTCATGGCATACCGCAGGAAGAAAACAAACTGTACGGAATAACAGTTCATTTGAAATCAGAAATGCTCAAACCATAGGGGGTGTGTCAAAAAAATGGCACACCCACTATAGTTATCTATGGTTTGAACTGTTCTAACTTTTGCATCCCCCATATCCAGAGACGCCATAAACAGAGAAAAATACATACTGACTTTTGCCTCTGCAAACAGTTTTTGGACAAGATGAACTCGCAGGTATCTATGCAGCGGCAGAAGAAGTATCTATACAGTGGGAGAAGAAATCAGCCACCCTCCTTTCTACCCTTCCAAAAAATTCAGTCCACGTAGTTGTGGGTGATGTGGTGACGGATATACGCACGATGGCCATAGAGAGTCACAACAATGAAACAGGTGATGGGAATAAAGAATGAAAGGTTGGTAGAAGGCAAGCCAAAGACTTCTGCACCACTGTCAATGATAGCTGCCTGCAACGGAGGGAACACAGAACCTCCGAGGATGGCCATAATCAAACCGGCACCTCCCACCTTCACATTCTCGCCCAACCCACGCAACGCAATGCCATAGATGGTGGGAAACATCAATGACATGCAGGCACTGACGCCCACTAAGCAATACACGCCATAACGGTTGGTGAAGAGCACCACACCACTCGCAGCCACGATAGCCATCACACCAAGGATAGAAAGTAATCTGCCAGGCTGAACGAATTTAAGGAACCACGTGCACACAAATCGACTCACAGAGAACAGCACCAAGGCAATGATGTTGAACTTCTGTGAAAGAATCTCTGCACCACGCTCGTCAAGTCCCTCCTCCATGAACACACGAGTGCCATACTGGATGATAAAAGTCCAGCAGGTGACCTGAGCTCCTACATAGAAGAACTGTGCGATAACACCCTCACGATAGTTTGACACGTGAGCCAGTTCCCGAAGACTATCTAATAGCGGCTTGCTCTGATGAGTGTCACCATGCTTGGGCATCTTCACCACACGCACCAGCACAAAGAGCAACACTATCACCGCACCAATAAACACGTATGGCTGTATCAATACGCTGAGGTCGTGGTTCTTCACCAGTTCAAACTGCGACACAGAGAGCAGTTTGCGGGCCTCAGAATCCATGGGGTTCATACGAGCCTGCACAAAATGCATCGCCACAAACATGCCCATCAATGCACCAAAGGGGTTGAATGCCTGAGCCAGATTAAGGCGCTGCGTGGCAGTATCTTCACTACCCATGCAATAGATATAGGGGTTGCAACTGGTTTCAAGAAACGACAGTCCACAAGTCATCACGAAATAGGCCAACAGAAAGGGCGGATACACACCTATTGCCTGGGCAGGCAGAAAGAGTAAAGCCCCACAGGCATAGAGCCCCAATCCCATCAGCACGCCAGCCTTGAACGAGTACTTCTGAATAAAGATGGCAGCAGGGAAAGCCATGATGAAATAGCCCAAATAGAATGCCACCTGCACCATGGCGCCCTCCGTAACCGACATACGGAAGATTTTTGAAAAAGCCTTCACCATAGGGGTGGTGACATCATTGGCAAACCCCCACAGTGCAAAACACGAGGTGATGAGGATAAAGGGCAATAAAAAACTCACTCCATCCTTAACGAGCAAGCCATCAACACGCTTGCCCTGTTCTTGTTTTTCTGTTTGCATGTTATTCCTTAGGTTAATGGTAGCGGCAGGTCCATATAGCCCACCATAAAGCAATCGGGACGATGCACAAATACGTCCGAATACAAAGTTAAACATAATGGTGCAAACAGCCAAAAAAAAGGATGGCTTCTTGCAAAACCATCCCTTTATTTCTTTCTTTGCCACCAATTTACTGTGCAGCAACAGGAGTTCTTCTCTCCTTGATACGTGCCTTCTTACCAGTGAGCTTGCGCAGGTAGTACAGCTTGGCGCGACGCACCTTACCACGCTTGTTCACCTCGATGCTGTCAATATTGGGCGATTCGATGGGGAAGATACGCTCAACACCCACGGTGCCAGACATCTTGCGCACGGTGAAACGCTTCTTGTCTCCGTGACCGGCAATCTTGATTACCACACCACGATAAAGCTGGATACGCTCCTTGGTACCCTCGATAATTTTGTAAGCGACAGTGATAGTGTCTCCTGAACGGAACTCAGGGAACTGTTTGCCGGTTGCAAATGCTTCTTCAGCAACTTTAATTAAATCCATTTGAATTGTAGTAATTAAATTTGTTTATCGTTCCAACGCAACATAACAGGCAACTCGTTACTTCCTGCCAGCGATTACGCCGAAAAGCGGTGCAAAATTACTACATTTTATTGATATACACAATTTTGGATGAAGCTTTTCTCTAAAAAAAATCATTTTTTGTACATTTGCATCCATGAAAAGAGCCTTTCACGCCACTGCCATCGTTGTCATCATATTTGCCGCAAGCTGTCTCTCTGCTTGCCACACCGCCTATCGCATCGCACACATCGAACGAACAAGGATTGTGATTGACAGCTGCTATGATGCGCTTATTCCCACGTCTGCCAGTACACTGGTAGCCACCTACCGCACTCATATAGACAGCATCACCCAAAGAGTGATAACCCATGCCACACACACGCTGAACGAAGAACAGCCTGGAGGCGAACTTGCAAACCTCACTGCCGACTTCATGGTGTGGGCTGCATGCCAACTGGGAGACACGTGCGATATAGGCATCTACAACATCTGTCTCTTATACACATCTGACGCTGCCGACGATATGCAGTGTGT
>CALZNR010000117.1 GCA_945827565.1 uncultured Prevotella sp. | reverse complement strand
CGAGATTTCTGCCTGTCTCGTGGGCTCGGAGATGTGTATAAGAGACAGGGCTACTCACACCTGTCTATGCAGAACGAGGGAACTTACTGGGCTCCCTTCTTCAACGAACTGGGAATAACCTATGGAGTGCTGACCTACAGGATGCCCAAGGGCGACCGTAGTCTGCCCATGTCGGATGCGCAGAACGCCATCAAGATGATGCGCGACTCCGCCAAACAGTGGAAGGTGAACCCCAATGATGTGGGTATCATGGGCTTCTCGGCAGGTGGGCATCTCGCCTCTACCACAGCCACCCATGCTCCCTATCCAGCGCGCCCCGACTTCCAGATACTGTTCTATCCCGTGATTTCCATGGAAGAGAAGCTCACCCACAAAGGTTCGGTGGTGAACTTCCTCGGCGAGGGTAGGGCAGATGCGAAGTTGGTGAAGCAGTTTAGCAACGACAAACAGGTGCGCACTCACCAAACTCCACCTGCATTGTTGCTGCTGGCTGCCGATGACAAAGCGGTGCCTCCACTTACCAATGCCCTGCCATATTATACTGCCATGTGTAAGGCAGGAGTGCCCGTGGCCATGCATATCTATCCTTCTGGTGGCCATGGTTTTGGCTATCGTACCACCTTTGCCTGGCACGAGCAGATGCTGAACGAACTCAAGGCGTGGCTGAAAAACCTGAAGCAACCCCAGGCAGAAGCAGTGAAAGTGGCATGTATAGGCAACAGCATCACCGATGGCTATGGCATGGACATGGCAGATGTCAATGCCTACCCCGCACAACTGCAACGGATGTTGGGAACGGGATATAAGGTGCGCAACTTTGGACGAAGCGGAAGAACAATGCTCAACAAAGGCAATCTGCCCTATATGAAAGAAAAGACATGGGCAGAAGCCAAGGCTTATAACCCCGACATCGCCATCGTCATGCTGGGCACCAACGACACCAAAAACATCAACTGGGACAACTATGGCAGTGAATTTTCTGCCGATATGCAGCAGATGATAGACGAATTGAAGGCGTTG
Organism: uncultured Prevotella sp.; assembly: GCA_945827565.1. Classification (GTDB taxonomy): domain Bacteria; phylum Bacteroidota; class Bacteroidia; order Bacteroidales; family Bacteroidaceae; genus Prevotella. The sequence continues at coordinate 4,542 of CALZNR010000117.1, read as the reverse complement.
CCCTCCAATCCCACAGTGATGCTCTGCACCCCCATCCAATCGTATAAGACAGAGGTGTCGAAAAACTGGCAGATACGCGACTCAGTGATGACCAACGAAATCATCCCCATCATCAAAAAACTGGCAAAGAAAAACAAACTGACACTCATCAACCTGAATCCTGTGGTGCAGATGAACAAGGAAGAGATGATGGCAGATGGCGTGCATCCCACTCCCAAAGGTGCTGCTAAGATGGCAAAGACTGTGGCAGAGAGTATCCGTGAAGTGAAGCGATAGAGAGTGAAAAAATGTGCTTAGATGTAGCTTAAAGTGGTATAAAATGTTAAAAAACGAGCTTTTTATGAGAATTTTGTCCAAGAAATTTGGACACAAACCGCAGGAGTGTTACCTTTGCACTGACAACTAGTAATTTTAATCTATATTTATCATTTTCCTAAGAAAGCAAACCATTCGTGAGAATCGTTTGCTTTTTTTAATTGCTCCTGTCTATTCAATCTTCTGTTGAAGATTTTATGATTTCTTTATCCTGCCAGTGTGGAGAATCTCGCATATTTTGTCTAAATTTGCAGAAAGGCATTTGCGACATGAAGAAAAAAGCATTGATTTTGATGGTGGCGATGTGGTTCGTGGCACTGATAACGGTGGCGCAGAACTATGCTGCACTGTGGAAACAGGTGCAGATGGCTGATGAAAAAGACCAGCCACGCACACAACTTCAGTGGCTCGACAAGATAGGGAAGAAAGCCATGCGTGAAAAGAATTACACGCACTTGGTGAAAGCACGACTGATGGCTGCCAATATAGAGGTGTGCCTGTCGCCCGATTCGCTCATGCCCATGGTGAGCAGGCTGGAGCAGGAATATGCGGGGATAGCAGACAGCGTGTGTCAGAGCCTTTATGCCGCCACACTCTATAAGCTTTTTCTTCGTGCAGATACCAGCAAAATAGCCAATGCCAAAGCCAAGGCAACCCATTACAGGCAGTGTGCCATGAAACCCCTGCACCTGTTGGCTGCTGCCAAGGATAAAGACTATGCGCCGCTGGTAGAGAGTGGCGAACATGCCTACATCTTCAATAACGATATGCTCTCAGTGGTGGGGCGCAGTGTGGAAGACTATGAGACGCTGATGTATTTCTACAACCGTGCCGGCAATGACCGTGCAGCCTGTCTTGCCGCCTTGGACTATGTGAAACAGCGTGGGGAAGCCAAGGCTGGTCGATTGCTGAAGAAATCGTATTACCGTGTGATGCTCGACTCGCTCATTGCCGTGTGTGGCCATTTGGAGGTGGCAGGAGAGGTGGCAGTGGAACGCTATCGATACATGGAGCAATGCACGGATGTGACCTTAGAAGACAAGATAAACTACATCCATTATGCCCTGGACCGCTGGGGCGGATGGCAGAGAATGGGAGAACTGCGCAATGCCGAAAAAGAGCTTACGGCACCGCTGTATGGTCTTCGTTTGCCCAGTGAGGTGCTATGCCCCCATTCCCGGCAGCAGATATATTTGGAAAGTCTGCGCAATCTGTCACAGCTATGCTTCCGTTTCTATCGGGTGAAGGCAGATGGAAACACACCCCTTGCCGTGAACACTCCCAAGGATGTGGAGCGCATCAAACCATTGCTCACTCCCCTGTCGCAGCATACACTGCAAAGAACGTTTGTTCCCGGTGCTCCGTGGAAGATAATGCAAGACAGCGTGTTGCTGCCCCAACTGCCCGTGGGGGTATATATGATGGAGGTGACTTCTGTGCCGCAGACAGAGGTGTGGCGCACCCTGCTATACGTGTCTGATGTGTATGTGCTGCAGCAGTCTATGCCCCAGAACCGCATGAACTATTACGTGATGAATGGCACCACTGGCGAACCACTGCCTCATGCACGTCTGAACCTCTACTTCCGTCATCAAAGAGCGGCTACCGTGCAGCTTGTCTGTGATGCCCAGGGAGAGGCTTCTTATGTGATGGGAGCCATTACCCCTGATTCTGTTTATGCCTACACTGCAGAGGATAAGGCGATGCCCAAGTCGCCACTCTATGCCAGTCGTTTCCAATATGCTGACAAGAGCAGGGATGCAAGCAGGCGCACCTATCTCTATACCGACAGGGCAGTGTATCGCCCCGGACAAACAGTGAGGGTGGCTGTGCTGACGGTAGAGACCAAGGGCAGGCAACACCATACATTGGCAGGCGAATCGCTGACTGTGAGACTGCGCGATGCCATGGGAAAACAGGTGGGGATGTGCACTGTTGTTACCGATGAGTATGGCAAGGCTACAGCCGATTTTGTGCTGGCAGAGGATGCCGCAACGGGTGGCTACCGACTGGCTACTGAGGGGGCTTCGCAAAGCATAGAAGTGGCAGCCTACAAGCGTCTCGCCTTCCAGGTGACTTTCCCCGAAATCAATACGGCCTATCATGAAGGAGATACCTTGGTGGTGCGTGGAAAAGCCACCACCTATACGGGGGTGCCGGTGCAGGGTGCCAAGGCGTGCATTGATGTAAGGCGCGAACTTTCCCTCTTGTATCGCTATCCTGCTCATGGCATGACTAAAGGCAACTTTCGCAACGGCGAACTGCTGAGAAGAGACACGGTGGTTACGGGAAACGACGGAAGTTTTGAAGTGGTGGTGCCCCTTGTGGTGCCCGATGGTGAACAAGACATGGCACTGCGCAGACAGAACTACCGCTTTGTGGCAACGGTTGCTGTCACCAATCTTGCCGGTGAGACCCATGAGGGAGAACTGTGTGTGATGCTGAACAGAAAACCCGTGCAGTTGATATGTAGCCTGCCCGAGAAGATGCTGGCAGAAGACAAATGCAACTTGCAGTTTCATGTGAAAAACGCAGCAGGTATAGACATCTCCGTGCCTGTACATTATTATATTGACGACTCCACCGCCTTGCAAACCATTGGCAGTATGCAGCAAGTGAGGTTGGAAGCTACCCTTGCGTCGGGTAAACACTGCTTGGTGGCTATGACAGAGGGTGACACCCTGCGCCATGAGTTTACCGTGTTTTCTCTTAGCGACGAGGTGCCCCCTGTGGAGTGCGATGAGTGGTTCTACCAATCTGCACCATCGTTTGGCTCAGACAAAGACACGGTGACCCTTCAGGCAGGAAGCAGTGATGAAGACCTGTATATCCACTACACGGTGATAGCCCAGAACAAGGTGTTAGAGCAGGGAATGGTGAAGAAAAGCAAGGCCTTGATCAATCGCAAGTTTACCTACCAGGAGGCATACGGTGATGCCTTGTTGGTGACTTTTGCCTGGGTGAAGAACGGCAAGGCACACACACGTAGGTGCTATATCAAACGCCCTGAGCCAGACATGCAACTGAAGATGAACTGGAGCACTTTCAGAGACAGACTGAAGCCCGGACAGCAGGAAACATGGAGGTTGCAGGTGCTGATGCCCGATGGAACAGCTGCCAAGGCGCAGCTGATGGCCACGCTCTATGACCAGTCGTTAGACGCATTCCGCACTCATCATTGGAACAGTAGCATCCATCCCACCTCCCTTGCGCTACCCTACCTTTCACTCAATGGTACATCGGCACGCAGTCAGTGGGGCGGTGGTCTGCAAGCGTGGAAAGCCATGAAATACCGCTGTTTGGATTTGAGCCATATCAGTGTGTCGGTGACCGACCTGCTGTGGTGCCTACAGGGAGAGACCTACTTCCCGAGATTTCAAATGAAGGAGCTGCGCTCTGCCGGCAAGATGGCTGGCCCAATGATGAAGACCATGGCGCTGACCTCTGTTGCCATGCCAGAGAATAAGATGATGGATGAGAGCGTGGAAGAGGCAATGGAGGATGCCGTGGCAGAGGATGCTGACGCAGATGCTGTGGCAGCCGATGTTCCGATGCGCCGCAATCTGCACGAAACGGCTTTTTTCTATCCTTCCCTGCTCACTGATGAAACAGGTCATGTGGCTATGCAGTTTACCTTGCCTGAGAGCGTCACCACGTGGAAGTTGATGGCATTGGCGCATACACAGGAGGCCTATTGCGGACAGTTGAGCGCAGAGGTGGTTGCCACCAAACCGGTGATGGTGCAACCGCAGATGCCACGCTTTGTGAGAGAGGGAGACCAACTGTCGCTGACAGCCGTTGTGTCTAATCTTACTGACCATGAGGTGCATGGTGATGCCCTCATGGAACTGATACATCCCGAAACGGAGAAGGTGATACAGAAGCAACGTGTACCCTATACACTGTCAGCAGGGAGCACTTGTGGGGTAAACTTTGAACAGCGTGTAGGGATGGATGCCGCCGTGTATATCTGTCGCATCAGTGTAAAGGGCAGTGACCACAGCGATGGTGAGCAGCACTATCTGCCAGTGCTTCCCTGTATGGAGCCAGTGGTGGTGACCCGTCCCTTCAGTCAGAACGGTCGCTCTACGCAAACCATAGATATCCAGAAGATGTTCCCCGCAGATGCCTCCCATCGCAGCCTCACTGTGGAATATACCCATCATCCCGCATGCTGTCTCTTATATACATCTCCGAGCCCACGAGACAGGCAGAAATCTCGTATGC
>CALZNR010000116.1 GCA_945827565.1 uncultured Prevotella sp. | reverse complement strand
TTAACCCAAATCGGTCATTAGCGTTATGATGATAACAACTTCTGTTTTTGAGAAGGTTTTAGTGATTTATTTGGGTTTTGGTGGCTGATATGGGTTTAAAATAATATAAACTCCGCCTCTATTTCTTGCGGTTAAGAAAAATGTGTGTATCTTTATCCCCATCATCATCAAGCGAAGACAACAATGAAAGAGAAAAGTGGAGTGATACAGGCAGCGCTGGTGGCGCTCAGTATCGTGGTTTTAGGACTGTGCATCAAGGGCGGCATTGACAACTTTACCAACAAAGACCGTAAGGTAACGGTTAAAGGACTGTCGGAAAAGGAAGTGGAAGCCGATAAAGTGACCTGGCCCATCCTCTACAAGGAGATAGGCAATGACCTACCTGCACTGTACAGCAGTATAGCCCATACACAGAAAATCATCAAGGACTTTCTGACGGCAAACGGAATCAGGCAAGAGGAAATCAATGTAAACGCACCAGTGGTGATAGATATGAACGCGGAGCGATACTCCAGTGAGCAGCGCTCCTATCGTTACAATATCACTGCCATCATCACCGTAACCTCACGCCGAGTGAAACTGGTGCGCAGCATCATCGCCCGTCAGGGTGAACTGCTGAAACAGGGCGTGGCGATTGTTGATGGCGGTTATGAGAATCCCGTGAAGTACGAATACGTGTCGTTTACAGATATGAAACCGCAGATGATGCAAGAGGCCATTGGCAATGCAGAGAAGACTGCCCGCCAGTTTGCTGAGAACAGCAAGAGCACTCTCAACAAAATCATCAGTGCCGACCAAGGTCAGTTCTCTATTGACGACCGCGATTCTAACACTCCCTATATCAAGAAGGTGAGGGTAGTGACCACCGTGACGTATTCGCTGAAGGATTAAATTACTCTTCCCCCTTCACTTCATACACCACTCCGTATTGTGGGGTGTAGGTGTTTTCGAGCAGCACAGTCACCATGCCATATTTGGTTTGGAAGCGTGCTTCTTTATGATCTTCCGAGTTGAATGGCATCTCGGGATGAGCGTTGATTTCTTCCAAGAACCTGTCGTAGGTGGCTTTAAACAGATTGCGGGTAGAGTCGTTATAGGTGGCCTCATAGGACTCCTGGATAGAGGTGATGACATTGTTCTGATGATTTATCACCACACGCATGGCTGTGCCCGGTTTGTAAAGCATGATTTGCCCGTTCACTGCTGTGTCGAGTGCCAAACCACGCGACACCAGAGAATCTTCCATCACTTTTGCAGGAATACCCATGGAAATGCCTTGATAGGTAAGATACTTCTTCTCGCTGCTGCAAGCACATAATGCCAAGGCTGCTGCTGTTGCAATCAATAGTTTTTTCATTGTAAGCGTTGTTTTCTTTTGATGTGATTTCTTTATTTGTTCTGTCTCTTGTTGGCTGCTGCATCCAAAGTTGGCCACTTCAACAGGCAAGGGCCTTTTTCCTTGTTATTATGAGGAATTGATGGCAGCCGCCTTTATGTGTATTCCACAGCCTGTTGTCTGCCTGTGAGCACGCTGTATGCGTTGTATGCCAGCGACCCTATCTCGTTTTCTCCAGGCATCACCACTATGGGGGCTAAGAAAGAGATACGCTCGGTGAGCAGAGACACGCAGTAGTTGCTGTGTGCCACGCCGCCTGTGAGGATGATGGCATGCTCCTTGCCGCAGAGAGCCACGTGCATGGCACCTATCTGCTTGGCCACGGTGTAGAGCATGGCACGCAGGGCAGAGTGGTAGGGCTCGTTGCCCTGTTCTGCTTCGGCAGCAATGGTAATCATGTCGTTGGTGCCCGTGTAGGCCAGCAGTCCTCCAGCCCCGTGAATCATCTTGTGAATCTGCTTGCTGCTGTATTTCCCGCTGAAGCACATATCCACCAACTGTCCGGCGGGCAGCGTTCCTGCACGCTCGGTAGAGAAGGGGCCCTCGCCATCCAGTGCGTTGTTTACGTCAATCACCTGTCCGTGGCAGTGGGCGCTCACAGATATACCTCCACCCAGATGAGCCACGATGAGGTCGATGTCCTCATAGCGTTTCTGTATGCTGGCAGCGTATTGTCTTGACACCGCCTTGCTGTTGAGTGCATGAAACACCGACTTTCTCTTTATCTCTGGTATGCCCGTGTAGCGAGCCTCGTTGCACATCTCATCCACCACCACGGGGTCGGCGATGAAGGCAGGGCAGCCACATTCTTTGGCCAGCTCATCTGCCAGCAGTGCCCCCAGGTTGCAGGCGTGGTCCATCTCGGCGTGTATCAGGTCGTGCTTCATCTTCTCGTTCACCCTATACACCCCTCCACGAAGCGGCTTCAGCAGTCCGCCACGTGCTATTACGGCATCAAAGGCGATGGGCATCTCCCCGTCGTGCAGACGTTTGCGGATAAAATCCATGCGGAATTGGTATTGCTCTGTGCTGTGGTGAAAGGCAGCCAAATCAGTCTGCGAATGGTGTGCACCCGACATCCATACGGGGTTCGTATCTTGATACACCGCCAGTTTGGTGGATGTGGAACCGGGGTTGATAATCAGTATCTTCATAGGCAGGCAAGGGCAAGACTGTAATATTTCGACTCCTCACTATCGGCCCGTGAGGTCACCACCACGGGGGCTTCGGTGCCCACCAGCCATCCTGCGGGAATGGCATGGCAGAAGCACGACAGTGTTTTGTAGAAGGTGTTGCCCGCCTGTATGTTGGGAAACACCAGTGCATCGGCGCTCCCCTCTATGGGCGAGGCTATGTGCTTGTAGGCTGCGGCATTGGCATCCAAGGCGGTTTTTACGTCCATAGGACCGTCTATCACCACTTTGCCATACCTGCCCTCTGCTGCCCACTGCTTGATTTGCTCGTAGTGCAGGGTGTGTGGAAACTTGGGGTTCACCTTCTCGTTGCAGTTGGTGAGTGCTATGCGTGGCACCTCCCTGCCAAAGCGTCGCAGATGGTCTGCCATATATCCCACCAGGGCATCTAATTGCGGCAGGGTGGGTTCGGGCAGCACAGCGGCATCGGCAAACATCAGCAGTCGGTTCCAACCGGGTATCTGCATCACTGTGAGGTGTGCCATCACGCTACCCGGCGAGAGCAGTCCCTGCTGCTTGTCTAACACGGCACGCAACAGCACATCGGTATTCACCATCCCCTTCATCAGCACCTGGGCACGGTGGCTGCGCACCAGTGCCACAGCCGTCTGTGCCGCCTCTTGTGCATTGTGGCACATCACTGTTTCCACGCATCCCGGATGAGCGTCAATGGCCTGTTGTAGCGGTGCACTCAAACTGCTGCATGCCGTGAGAACGAAGCGGCAAAGCTCCTCATGCAGGGCACGACAAACCACATACTCCGTATGGCTGTCGTGCGGGCACGCCAATGCCACCACGGGTCTCTCCTGCTGCGGGCGTCTGCCATGCAGCAGCGAGTCGAATGTTTCAGTATGCTCCATTAGGTTCTTATATTTGTTGCAAACTTACAGAAATTCCGTGAGATAAAGAAAAGATAATGTGTATTTTATTTTGCCAAGTCCCTAAGTTGCGCTAACTTTGCACCCGCCATATAGGAATGGTTGTGCCTGTGGTTCATAGCGATGGCACATCTACACATTATAACAATAAAAACAAGCAGAGAGCAATGTCTTATTTCTTTTCTTCAGAGTCTGTTTCAGAGGGGCATCCCGATAAGGTGGCCGACCAGATTAGCGATGCCATCCTCGACCAGTTTTTGGCTTATGACGAGCGTGCCCGTGTGGCTTGCGAAACGTTTGTCACCACAGGTCAGGTAGTGATTATGGGCGAGGTGCACAGCAAGGCTTATATCGATCTGCAGACGATAGCCCGCAACACCATCAAGAAAATAGGATATACCAAGGCAGAGTATCAGTTCGACGGCAACTCATGCGGTATTCTCAGTGCCATTCACGAGCAGAGTGATGATATCAACCGCGGCGTGGACAATGGCAACGATGAGGAGCAGGGCGCCGGCGACCAGGGTATGATGTTTGGCTATGCTTGCAATGAGACAGAAAATCTGATGCCCGTGTCGCTCGACTTGGCTCATCTGCTGATGAGCACGCTGGCACAGATACGCAAAGAGGGCAAGGTGATGACCTATCTGCGTCCCGACTCTAAGAGTCAGGTCACTGTGCAGTATAGTGATGCTGGTGTGCCCGAGCGCATCGACACCATAGTGGTATCTACCCAGCACGATGAGTTTGATAGCGATGAAGCCATGCAGCAACGCATCCGTGAAGATGTAATCAATATCCTTATTCCAAGGGTGAAAGAGCAGATTCACTCTGCTGAGGTGTTGGCTCTGTTTGATGGCGACATCAAGTACTACGTCAATCCCACGGGCAAGTTTGTGATTGGCGGTCCTCATGGTGACACGGGTCTCACCGGTCGCAAGATTATTGTGGATACCTACGGTGGCAAGGGTGCTCATGGAGGTGGTGCCTTCAGTGGTAAGGACTCCAGCAAGGTAGATCGCTCGGCAGCCTATGCTGCCCGCCATATTGCCAAGAACATGGTGGCAGCAGGGGTGGCAGACGAGATGCTGGTGCAGGTGAGCTATGCCATTGGTGTGGCAAAACCCATGAATATCTACGTGAACACCTATGGCAAGAGCCGTGTGAAGATGAGCGACAGCGAGATAGCAGAGAAGATAGAACAGCTGTTCGACTTGCGTCCCAAAGCCATTGAGCGCACCTTGAAACTGCGCCAGCCCATGTATCTGGAGACGGCTGCCTATGGGCACATGGGACGTAAGTGCGAGGTGGTGAAGAAAACCTTCACCAGTCGTTATCACGAGACAAAGGTTCTTGATGTTGAGCTCTTCACATGGGAGAAGCTGGACCGTGTGGAGGACATCAAGAAGGCATTTAGCATTGGATAAGGGTACGTGCATAACAACGACAGCATCATACTCTCTTCTGCCGATAGTGTAGCCACAGTGCCAGCTACCCTCAAGGCCGTACCTGCCAACAGTGACACCTTGCATCTGCCGCTGTATTATCAGCAAACCTTTCTTGCAGCCGACACCATGCTGCATCCCGAAGTCAGCGGCAGATCGCTGGGGGTGGAGGGGAGCGCCATTCCATACCGCCTGCGTGGCGACAACGGCATCACCCTGCTGATTTTGCTCTGCTTTATGCTCACTACCGTGGCAGTAAAAGTGTCGAGCGGCTTCATTGCCAGGCAAATCAAGGACTTCTTCTATGTGGTACATTCCGGACCAAAGTATGTAGATGAAACGGCCAGTGAGGTGCGCTTTCAAACATTGTTGGTGTTACAGGGCGTGCTGTTGCTTGCCTTGTTTCAGTATATGTATGCCACCCATCTCTACGGCGACATGCTCATCTATCCCCGCCAGTATCTGCTCATGGGCATGGCTTTTGCCATGATGGTGGGGCATCTGTTTTTCAAATACCTGCTGGTGACCGCTGTCAATGGCGTTTTCTTTGAGCGGACGCTCACGGCACAGTGGCTCAAAACCCAACTCTTTATCCTTGCCGTTGGTGGCCTGTCTCTTATACACATCTCCGAGCCCACGAGACAGGCAGAAAT
>CALZNR010000115.1 GCA_945827565.1 uncultured Prevotella sp. | reverse complement strand
TGACACTCACTGTCTGTGCTGCCGGGGTATAGGTGGTGGTGTTGAGCATGGTGGTGGTGCTGGCTTTGGGGTTGATCAACTTGTGTATCTCACCCAAATCAGCAGAAAGATACTGGATATGAGACGCAAACATTCCTCCAGCTGCCAAGGGTATCACCGTAGCGGTGGTAGAACCTGCAACATGCTTCACCTGAAACACCACGTCGTTGAAGTCGTAGTCGTCGGTGGAACCAAGGTCTTCGCAGGCCACTGTCCATGCCTGTGTGTCAGCAGCGGGCTCCACTGGAGGCACCTCTGTAGCGGGAGGAGTGGTTGTTTTTCCCTCTACCAACAGCACGATGTCGTTAAGGTCTTCATCGCCACCGCCATCTTCAAATCCAATATACTGTCTGCCTTCATAAACCCACGTGGTTCCTTTCACTGCACCATAGTTTGGCGCAAAATTCGTGCGCTCCCTGTAATGCTCTATCTTGAGATTTTCTGCGGGAGAACCGTAGTTGAAGTTGTTCAGATTCTGCTTATAATTGGGATTTTCAGGATCACTGTTGTTGATAATGAAGAACTCAATGTGCACACCTGCGGGGAAGGTATAGGTGGCAGCTTCTTGCTGATAGTTCTTGCCAAAATAGGGCACCTTGTAGCGTGTTCCCACATAGAGTTTGTTGTACGCCTCCACATAGCGACTCATGGGAGTATTCCCTGTGATTACCTCATACTCTTGTGGAGTATCGTTTTTGTGTTCCACAAGATATTGGTAATTGCTCCACTCTGCCAGTTGCATATTTCCCACGGCACCCTGTCCCCATGTTCCAGTATAGATATTGTCTTGGGGGCGTGCATTCTTGATAAGAATGTAGCGCGGTGCATCATCGGGATTCTGACCATCCTCATAATAGAAATAGCCAAAAGCATCGGAAATCTGCGTAGCCCCATAAACCATGGAGAGGCTCAGCGGACCAGCCTCGGAGGTAGTGATGGAAGCTCCCTTCTCTATCTCTGTCAGGCTATATCCATCTAATTGTGTCTTGGTGTCAGCAAAATACTTGACACGCTCTGCAAAGAACTTGCCCGTGCCAAATAAGCCGTAGCCCACACCTTGCTTCCAGCTTTCGCCCGCGGTGCGCGACACATTCTCCAACTCTGTCACACTGCCATACGAGAACACCTCAGTCCATGCCTCTACGGCGATGTTCTTGTAATACTTCAGATAATCTGCATCCTGAAACGGATTGCCCCATACTCCACCAGAGATGGCCCACTGGTCAGGGAATTCTGTCCAGTTGCCCTGCCATTCATCGGGTATCAGGATATATTTTCCATCGGGGTCACCATCGGTATTTTTGTAGTAATGCCCGTTTTCGTAGCGATAGTATCTGCCATTGATGCAATAGGTTTTTCCATCCCACTCTCTCTTCGTTTCAGCAGGGTGATACACGGTGCGGTAGGCTCCCAGGTCATAGGTATTGCCAAAGGTCACATTGCAGGCCTCCACAGCATGTGCCTTCATGGGGGCCTTGCTCTGCTGCTCGGGGTTGTTGGTTATCTCCACAGTGCCGTTTGCCACATTGTAGAAGCCACGCACCTGTACCTTGCCCTCGGGTGTCAGCACACAGGCATACACCTGCGATGTGCCTTTCAGCATGTCTATGCCCATACACACATTCTCTGCAAAGAGTTGCTTCTCGGCCAGCAGTCGGGCATCTTCGGTATAGGGATTGGCATCAAACACACACACTTTAGAGCCAGCGGCAAGCGGACTTACCTTTACCACGGCGTTTACCTGTGTGGCAAGGTTCCAGTTTTGCTGTGGATCCACGTTGCCAAACCTATTGGTCCATGAAGCCTCGTACTCAAATTCAGTACGGTCGCCTTGGTACATGTCTTTGTCTCTACATCCTGTCATTGCCACGCTTGCCAATGCAGCCACTGCTACAACATGAGCACCAATAAAACCTTTCTTCATAATTCTCTGGTTGTAATTCTGATAATTCCTTGGATTGTTTGTCTGATAAGCGAGAGAGTCGATGGCTTGCCTTGACAGAACGCTTGCTCCATCAGAGCAGCCAACTACGAATCAATACACAAGCCCACTGGTGGGATAGTTATACCAGTCTGTGGCCTGATTGTGGTTGCGTGCCCACTCAATGAAAGAGTGACCCATTGTTTGGTAAGCACCTCCAAACACATTGCTGGTGAGACAAGAGCCTATGGCCGTCCACTCTATAGGATAGCGGAACGAAGCAGAGGGCACTGCTAGTCCCCAGGGATAGTTGTCGGTATAGGCATCACTTCCGTTGCGCCAGTTGTGCACCACCTCATCCTGCTTGTACTGATAGGTGTGCACCTCAAAGAACGCACCGTTGAACTCTTCAATGATAAAGAGGTCTGCATCGTTGATGGTGAAATTATTGAAGGCATCGGCATCTGCAAAGAACACCGTATATTGGTTCTCGGGCAGCATGTCAGCAGCTATTTCCTCACCTTTTTCATTGTTTCTGTCAGCCACGGTGTTGTAGAATCTGCGCTTCACATCGCCATTCTCCTTCAGTCCGCCGGTGATGGCATAGTGGGCATCATTGAAGAGAGGTATCACCATATCTTGTGTGCCAATGGCAGTGAGGAATTTCTTTGAGCCTTCAGGATTGGGCTTGATGACTCTGTTATAGAATTCGATGTCGTAGAAGTTATACATCTTCCTGTCGGCCTCCGCACTCAGTTTGAAGTTGCTGCTCACGTGCTGAGCCTTTACACCCTTCAGGCGCAACGCAGCACCGATAGACTTGCTGGCACCTACAGCCTTCAACTCCACCTTGAGCACCAAGGTATCGCGCTTGGCTCCCTCCCTGCGAGGTTTCTTCTCCATCTTCAGTCCCATCACCACATCGTTGAAGTCGTAGTCGCCAGGCACGGGGAAATTATCCTCATAGCAGCAAACCATGGTCATGTCATCATTCACAGGCTGGTCAACAGGAACTTCTCCCTGATTGTAGCCCGGCGTGCATGTAGAGGCAGGAATGGTGGTGGAAGCATCGTTGGCACCAATGGCAAAGCTCACCTTGTCGTCTGCCACATTATAGGTGGTTCGCCCATCACTCTTCAGGCGTGCAAAGTGACTGTCGGATGCCACCCAGAGATAGCCGCTGTAGGTCACCTGATTCTCTGTCGAGGCGCCTCCCATCACCACATCCTTTGCCTGGAACACAGCGGGCTTCGCAGCGTCTGTACTCGTGCTGTGGATACCGTAGCCTGGATTGGCACAGTTCATCGTGGCTGTCTTATTTACCTTGAACAGCGACTGTGCACCAAGGAACACTCTGGCGTTGCCGATTTTAAACTCTTCTGTCTCTGTTGAAGCGAGTGCATCCTGACGGAAGCCAAAGGTGGAAGCATTGCAGTTGTTCAACTCAAACAGTCCGTTCACCTTCAACCGGCAGTTGTTGATAAACTGGTCTGTTCCCGCCACACAGCTAAGCGAACCTGTGACATAGTTGCCATCGTTCACCCAAACGTTATTGGTACTTGAGAGGTAGGTCTTCCCAGACACATTCACACTATCGAGATTGTGCACGGCAGAGCCGTCCGCCACTTCCAATGAAGCAGCGGTAAAGGTGCCACCGTTGACAAAGCTACAAGCTGCGTTTGCAAGGCGGAACGCACCATCCACAGAGAATGTTCCCTCGTTGGTGCAAATGCCAGAGCCATTTAACTGGAAGCCCTTTGCCATGATTTTTCCTCTGTTATGGACATTCATATTGAGGTTTTTATCCGTACCAAACGTAACCTCAGCCCCCTTTGCAATATAGATACCAGAGGTGGAAGAATTGCAATTCACACTTGTACTGAAGGTAACCTTGGCACCAGGGAGGAAGTACAACTGCACGTTAGCGGGAATAGACATGCCATAGTTCACGGTATAGGTACCGGGCTTGAAATACACTCTCGCCCTACCTTCCCAAGGATTGAACATAGTGGTATTGGCGTCCACATAGTAGTTAGCAACCTCTGCGCTTACCTTATACAGCTCAATAGGCAAGGCATCGGGAGGCACTGTGGTGGCATATTCACTCTCTGCAGGAAAATCGGGGAACTTGCGCGTAGAGGCTTTCAAACGGGGAGCCTGCGAGGCAGCACTGCCTGCATCCTGCACGGCATCACCCACCTGTGTATCAGTGGTCTGACCTTTTATTTCTCTGGAGTAAACTGACAAAAAGCCTCGCTCGTCCTCTACGGCAATATACAGCATGGGCGAGGTGAGACGATAGTTGAGATTGGTGGTAAACACATCTCCATTTACCACCTCTGCCGAAGCAAGAAGTTCTGTGTGCTGGCCGCTCTGCGGCATGGCAGAATACACATGCACCATGTAGGTGCCCTGCTTGTTCATGCACAATCGCACTGACAGGCGGGTGAATCCCACACTGCTCCAATCGTGCTGGGGGTCGATATCTGCCACAGGGAAGGCCTGTTTCACCTGACTCATGTAAGCGTCTCTGTCGTACATGTCAGAGTCTTTGCAACTGCATACAGCCACCAACATCATGGTGACCATAAACCACTTCACCGCTTTCTTACCTATCATAATGCCTATCTATTTTCCAGTCAATTACGTAAACAATCCATTGATTTGAGCAAAAGTACATAATTTTGACAAAAGTTGTTGTCGGCAGAATATACAATTATAAATATTTAACATACCTTTCCCGCTTGAGTGCTGCCGTTCATAGAGCTCGCCATGATACATATCAGCAAGAAAAAAGGTGGACAGAGATTGCTCCCTATCCACCTTTTTCTTTCCTATATTATATAATGTGTCTGCTCGCCCGCTACGTGCAGGCAGGCATTACAGGTGAGTTGTGGGTGTCACCCCACCTGCACTACTTTTGCTTAGTCGGCTAACTTGGCTTTGATGAACTCGCGGTTCAGACGGGCGATGTTGGCGATAGACTCGTTCTTTGGACATTCTGCCTCGCAGGCACGGGTGTTGGTACAGTTACCAAAGCCCAGTTCCTCCATCTTCATCACCATTGCCTTGGCACGCTTGGCAGCCTCGGGCTTGCCCTGTGGCAGCAGTGCCAGCTGCGACACCTTGGATGATACGAAGAGCATGGCAGAACCGTTTTTGCAGGCAGCCACACAGCATCCGCAACCAATGCAGGTAGCGGCATCCATAGCCTCATCGGCATCCTCCTTGGGTATCAGGATGGCGTTGGCATCCTGTGCCTGTCCGGTGCGCACGGTGGTGTAGCCACCAGCCTGGATAATCTTGTCGAATGCCGAGCGATCTACCATACAGTCTTTGATTACGGGGAAGGCAGCCGAGCGCCAGGGCTCCACTGTAATCACATCGCCATCGTTGAAGCGACGCATGTACAACTGGCAGGTGGTGGCACCTGTGGCAGGTCCGTGTGGATGACCGTTGATGTAGAGTGAGCACATGCCGCAGATACCCTCGCGACAGTCGTGGTCGAACACGAAGGGCTCCTTGCCCTCGCTTATCAGCTCTTCGTTGAGGATGTCAAGCATCTCCAGAAACGAGGTGTCGTCTGGAACTGTCTCTTATACACATCTCCGAGCCCACGAGACAGGCAGAAATCT
>CALZNR010000114.1 GCA_945827565.1 uncultured Prevotella sp. | reverse complement strand
TACACACTGCATATCGTCGGCAGCGTCAGATGTGTATAAGAGACAGCGCAAGCACAAGACCTACCGCAACAGCGAACCTACCACCAGCATCCTGACCATCACCTCTAATGTGGTTTACGGAAAATACACGGGCAACCTGCCCGACGGCCGACGCGCCGGCACCCCATTGGCACCAGGAGCCAACCCCAGCTACGGCGCAGAGAAAAACGGACTGCTGGCATCTCTCAACTCAGTGGCAAAACTGCCCTACGAGTATGCTTTGGATGGCATATCCAACACACAGACCATCAGTCCTGATACCCTGGGACACAACGATGAGGAGCGCAGTTGCACCCTGGTGAGAGTGCTCGACGGATACTTTACACAAGGAGCGCACCACCTCAACGTAAATGTGTTTGGCGTGGATAAACTGAAGGATGCCATGGAGCACCCCGAAAAACCGGAATATGCCAACTTCACCATCCGTGTAAGTGGCTATGCCGTGAAGTTCATCGACCTGACCAAAGAGCAGCAGATGGACGTAATAGCCCGCCATGCCCACGAGCGAATGTAAGCAACAGTAAAAAGAGCCTCTGAACTCCACACTCACCAAGAGAGATGAAGGGATATATCCACTCCACAGAATCATTTGGCTCTGTTGACGGTCCAGGCGTGCGCTTCGTCATCTTCCTCAAAGGATGTGCCATGCGCTGCGCCTACTGCCACAACCCCGACACCTGGGCCAAGGGCAGTGAAGCCGACCTGCAAGAAGCCACCGACCTGCTGAACCAGGCAGAACGCTATCGCGCCTACTGGGGAACAGAGGGTGGCATCACCGTGAGCGGAGGAGAGGCACTGCTGCAAATAGACTTCTGCATCGACTTGTTCACCCAAGCCCAGCAGCGGGGCATCAACACCTGTCTCGACACATCGGCACAGTGCTTCACGCGCCAGCACCCCTGGATAGACCGCTTTGACACCCTGCTGCAAGTGACCAATACCATATTGCTGGACATCAAGCACACCGACAGCCGTGAGCACAAGAAACTTACAGGGATGAACAACGAGCACATACTCGACTGTGCACGCTATCTGTCGGAAAAGAACATACCCGTGTGGATAAGGCAGGTGCAAATACCCACCATCACGCAGACAGAGCAACAATTGGAACAACTGCATCGCTTTGTTGCCAACCTGCACAATGTGAAAAAGGTGGAACTGCTGCCTTACCATACCATGGGTGTGTATAAATGGAAGGAACTGGGCATGGATTATCCACTGGATTATCTGAACAAAGAATAGAGAATAGTGAGCTTACGCAAACAAGGGAAGTAGTGAAAATACAACACTGGAATGAAAAAAGAAAACTCCTCACAACTGATTATCAGGATAGGCAACGGCGCCCTGTCCTTCTCACACCTCAACATCCAAGAGGTAACGTTACCCATTTGCTACGTGCCCTACACGCTAAACAATGGCATATCCATGGCAGCCAACCTGCGAGAGGCATTCAAGGCAGAGGTGCAGGGACAGGAAGACTACGCCTCTGTGTCGGTGATGATGGATTCGCCTGTGATGATGACTCCCATCGACATGTTTTCAGAAGAGCAGTGCACGGCACTCTATGCCCACTGCATGACACTGGGCGACAACGAGACAGTGATGCACACCGTGCTGCCCACCCTGCACGCAGTGGCCGTGTTTGCCATCAACAAAGACCTCAAGATGGTGGTGACCGACCGCTATCCACAGGCACGCTTCTTCAGTGCAGCAGCCCCCGTGTGGCACTATATGCACCATCACAACACTGCAGGAAAGAAAAACCGACTGTACACCTACTTCCACAACAACGGAGTGGATGTGTTCCAGTTTGCACCCAACAGATTCAAGTTTTTCAACCACTTCTCTCTGAGCGATGCACACAACGATACCGACAGGGCGGCAGATGCCATCTACTACCTGATGGGCACATGGACACAACTGCAACTCAACGCAGAAGAAGACGAACTTTATATCTCTGGAGACATGCCCAACCGCCAGTGGTGCACTGATGAACTGCACCGCTTTCTGCACAAGGTGTATCACATCAATCCCACAGCCATTTTCAACAGACACCCAGTGACACGCATCGAAGGCATGCCACTCGACCTGATGACAATATGGGCCAACCACCTTTGAAAAACACATATAATATATGAAACACACCATCGTGACCCTGCTGCTGAGCTGCATGGCAATGGCACTCATGGCACAAACCACCTTCAGTTTTCAAGGAAAGAAGAAAACAACGGGCAAGTACTGCCTGCTGGTGAACGACACACGCACATCGCTCCAGAACTTCACCTTTGCCACCCCCGCAGAGGCTCTGAGATATGCAGAGAAAAAAGCAGAAAACGACACGCTGTGGACAGAGATATACATCATGCCTTCAGTATATTGGATGGACAACCCCGACGACGAAGCCGTGAGATACCCGGAACCAGGTGAAGGCACTCCCTATGCAATGACCGTAAAGGCACACCACATCAGAATGATTGGCATGGGCAAACAGGCCGAAGATGTGGTACTGGCATGCAACAGAGGACAGACACAAGGAGCCTATGGAAACTTCACCCTTTTTCACTTTCTGGGCAGCCATGTGCAGGCACAACACATCACCTTTGGCAACTACTGCAACGTGGATTTGGTGTATCCACTCAACCCCCGCAAAAACAGAAGCAAGCGGAAAAACGCCATTGTACAGGCACAAATAGCCATCTGCAACGGCGATTACTATCAACTTACCGACTGCCGCTTCATCTCCCGACTGAACCTTTGTCCCTTTGTGGGTGCCAAGCACACCACCTTCGACAACTGCTATTTTGAATGTACCGATGATGCTCTATGCGGAACAGGCATCTACAGGCATTGCCGCTTCACACTGTACAGCAGCAAGCCTTTCTACTCCACCGACAAGGAGCAGGGAGCTGTACTCATAGACTGCGACATCCACAGCAAAACTCAAGGCACACAATATCTTACCAAAGCGAGTGGCCCCATTGAGCTGGTACGCTGCCGATGGACCAGCGACGACAAGAACCTGAAGATATGGTGGACAAAACGTGCCGACCCTAAACACCGATGCGTGATGAAGGACTGCACCCTGAACGGGAAACCACTTGAAGTGCCACAACCCACGGAAGCACTACCACTGATACTGCCCCCATTCCCACTGAGCGTACAAACAGAAATAGTACCGGGAGGATGGACCATAGATTGCCATAAACCCACCGACACCATGGCACACAACTGGCAAGCAGACAACAGTCGCAGTGCCTGGGGATGGGCAGAGGGCGTGGATGGAGCCGAAGGGAAATGGGGACTGGTGCAACTGCAAAAAGGGGCACGACTGATGTACACGCCACGCCACGAAGGAGAACCATGCACATCGCAAACCTGCACAGTGACACTCTATCCCTGTAAAGGAGCCGGGCAGGGCTTCGGTTCTGCCACCGGACAGTATCTGGACCTTTGTATCAAGTTCAACACACGCACCCTTACCGGCTACGGACTGCGCATTGTACGCACTCCCGACCACGACCATGCAGTAGAGGCAGTGATTGTGGAATACCTGCAAGGAGAGATAAAACCTATCTCACAGCCACAGGTATGTCGCATCTATAAGGGAGAATGTAGCATCACGCTCACTGCCCATGACAGTACGTTCAGCGCACTGATAGAGAATCCCGGTATGAATGCCTCGCAAACGCTCACTGCCATCATGCCTCATCCCAACCCCTTTGCCGGCTTTCATCTGCAACACACCGGCAGCACAGGACCTTCGGGCACCGTAGTGGGCGAGATCAAAATGAAGAACTAACTACTCAAGAGTCATCATCTTAAACAGCACTGCGTGTTCCAGCGTGAGTGGTTTGTTGTGGGCAAAGAAATTACCTTTGCACTGTCCATGCACAAAATGGAGGATGTATGCTTTGAGGAAACCCACACAAAGCCCCACATATATAAACAGGAGAAAGAACATGAGAATTATCACAGGACTATATAAAGGGCGCAGGTTTGAAGTGCCACGCACCTTCAAGGCAAGACCTACCACAGATTTTGCCAAGGAAAATATCTTCAATGTGCTGAACGCCTACATTGATTTTGAGGATTGCAGAGCACTCGACCTTTTCTCTGGCACTGGAAGCATCACACTGGAACTGCTTTCAAGAGGATGCCGACAGGTGACGAGCATCGAGGCCGACCGCGACCATCACCGCTTCATCACCCAGTGTGTACACGCTTTGGGCACAGACAAGTGCCTGCCAATACGCACCGATGTGTTCAGATTTATCAAGAACTGCAAGGAACCCTATGATTTTATCTTTGCCGACCCTCCCTATGCTTTGAAAGAACTGGCACTACTGCCCACACAGATACTCGACAAGCAGTTGCTGGCACCCGATGGTATCTTTGTGCTGGAGCATGGCAAAGACCATGATTTCGCCACCCATCCCCGATTTATAGAGCACAGAAGCTATGGCAGCGTGAATTTCAGCATCTTCAGATAGTTTCGGTTTTCTCTGCCGTTGCATCCTCTGGCTCAGTATGTCGCAGAGTTTACACCCACATGGATGTATGTTCAGCAATCTGCCACGGGCAATTTGCGATTAGGATTTTCCTTGGCACCCAGTTCTACCAGTTCCTTGCCTTTTTTCATCACGCTCTGCGCTCCTACCGAAAGTTTGTTGTTGGCATAATCATAAGCTTTCTGCACTTTAGCAATGGCCTCTCCAACATCATTATATCGCTTGGCAAAGTCGCCCAAGCGATCGATGAGTTGTTCTGCCAATCCAAACACCTTTTGTTGGTTTTCTGCCTGTGTATATTGCACCCATGCAATATGTATGATGTGTAGAATACCAAGCAAGTTCTGCTCACCACAGATAAACACCTTACGCTCAAAGGCATCGCGCCATAGGGTGGCATCGTTGGCAAGTGCCAACTGCAGCGACGACTCGAACGGCACAAACATAATGACAAAGTCGATGGCATGACGAGGTGCACGGATATACTTACTGTAGTCTTTGCGTGCCAACTCATTGACATGACTACGCACACTGCGCAGATGCTCTTGCAGATACTGTTCTTTCTCCGTAGCATCAGTGGCATTGACATAGCGCTCGTATGCCACCAGCGACACCTTGGAGTCGATAACAGCATCCTGTCCCTGCGGATAGTGCAATATCACATCGGGCTGCATCTCCTTGCCCGTCTCATCGTTCTTGATATTCTTACCAAGTTCATCGCGCAAGCGCGCCTGCACCTCATAGTGAATACCTTCAGTAAGTCCCTGACTGGCAAGGAGGTCTCCCAGAATTATCTCTCCCATATTGCCCGCCACCTTATTGTCTTTTCGCAGCACATTGGCAAGGGAGGCGGCACGTTCACCTATCTCTCGGTTGCTCTCCACCATCAGTCTTATCTGCTCTCTGAACGAGGCTGAATGTCCTGCTTGCTCCTTGGCATTCTCATGGAGAGCACGCCTCATCTCCTCCAACGCATCCCTCAGAGGCTTGGTGATATGTTGCATCCCCTCGGTATTCTGTTCATTCAGTTTGGCGGCATTCTGCTCCAGTACTGTCTCTTATACACATCTCCGAGCCCACGAGACAGGCAGAAAT
>CALZNR010000113.1 GCA_945827565.1 uncultured Prevotella sp. | reverse complement strand
ATCGCTACGGGCACCAAGGTGGCCAACCCCAACCTTACCGTGTGGCAGATAAGCGGCGACGGCGACGGACTTGCCATCGGCGGAAACCACTTTATACACGCCATGAGGCGCAACATCGACCTCAACATGATACTGCTCAACAACCGCATCTACGGACTGACCAAAGGACAGTACTCGCCCACCAGTCCACGCGGCTTTGTCAGCAAGTCGAGCCCCTATGGCACCGTTGAAGACCCCTTCCGCCCTGCCGAACTGTGCTTCGGCGCTCGCGGACACTTCTTTGCACGTGCCGTTGCCACCGACGCCCCAGCCACCGTTGAGGTGCTCAAGGCAGCCTACCAGCACAAGGGAGCATCGGTGTGCGAGATATTGCAAAACTGCGTGATATTCAACAACGGATGTTACGACCCTATATATAATAAGGAGGGGCGCAAAAAGAACGCCATCTACGTGAAGCACGGCGAAAAACTGGTGTTTGGCGAGAACAACCAGTACGGACTGGTGCAAGAGGGTTTTGGACTGAAGGTGGTAGAGATGGGCAAAGACGGCTACACCATCGACGATGTGCTGGTGCACGATGCCCACTGCGAAGACAACACCCTGCAACTGAAACTGGCCATGATGGACAATGAGCACGGCTTCCCAGTGGCACTGGGCGTGATACGCGATGTGGAGGCACCCACCTACGACGAGGCTGTACACGCACAGATAGAAGAGGTGAAGAACTTGAAGAAATACCACTGCTTTGAAGAACTCCTGGAAACCAACGACATCTGGGAGGTAAAATAACAGCAGGGCAAACCATTGTCGTGGCACTATACGCACCACGACAGCTACCGATGGGGCGACACATACACCATGTGTCGCCCCATCAGTTTGTTTGCCACTCCACATTCTTCACTCTTCACTCCCAACTCCTCTCTGAAAAATTAGGCTCATCAAGAATAAAGTTGTACCTTTGCCACAGAGTTAACAATATAAGCACGGTGAGAGACCATCACTCCACCTGCTGACATCAACTAAAATGATTCATTATGAGAAAAAATCTACTTACCATGGCAGTGGCTCTGTGTGCTGCCTTCACTCCTGCAGCGGCTCAGGAAGAGTACGGCATTTTTGACTATTCTGATCAAATGTGGGTGGCAGACGATGGCGAAAGCTACTTCCTCAACGGAATCTTCAACAAGGTATCATCCAACGGCCGCTATGCCGTGGGCTATGATTATCAAAACTATTCGGGTTGCGCCTTCTTCTTCGATGCGCAAGACAATGAAGAACTGTTCTTGATGAACGATGCCTCTAACCGCGTGTATCTCAACGATGTGACCAACGACGGACTGATAGTGGGAGGCTTTGAGAAAAGAGAAGATGCTGACACCAAATCGGTGATGAAACCAGGCTATCGAACACTCAACGAAGACTGGAAAGCACTGCCCGTGCCCGAAAACTACTCCACCAATTACAACACCGAAGATCCATATGCTCTTACCGGAGCCATGGCAGTGACCCCCGATGGCGAATACATTGCTGGAGAGTTCTGCATAACCAAGGGATACAAGGAATCATTCATGGGACTCCTTGAGGCCTCAGCCACCGTGCCCTGCATCTGGAAAAAGAGCGGCAATGAGTATGTCATCGACAAGCTGTTCGACAAGGCATACCAGAACAGCATGCGCTTCGACGAGACCACCGGCACATGGACAGAGGTGGCAGACTCTGTGAGCCTGCAGTACTTCGTGGTGTACGACATCACTGACGACGGCAAAACCGTGGTGGGAGTGAATTCCGCTGGCACAGGCGGACAGAACCCCGCTTTCTTGCGCGACGGCAAGATGTGGCAAATCTTTGACTGTGGAGAAGAAGACACCGCTGACGAATCCAAGAACTTCAACGGTGGCATCATCAAGTGCGTGGACAGACAGGGCAACATGTATGGCTACTACCAGTTGCCCACCGGCAGCGTGAAGTACTTCAAATTCACCACAGACAACAAGCTGGTGTATGTGGATGTGATGGCTGTGGCTGTGATCAATGACAGCATCATGCTGGACAACTCAGGATCGCAGCTGCAAACCGCGCTCGATGCCAGTGCCGACGGCTCTGTGATAGTGGGCGGCGAGATGCACGTCACCGATGCCGGTGTATATTACACTCCCTGCGTGGCCATGAAGACGGGTGGTGCCGATGGCATCTCACTGGCAGAGCGTGTGGACAGCAATGTGAAGATAGACTACCGCAGAGGTGGAGCCCTGTTTGTCAACGGCGAATACAGCAGAGCCACCATCTACGATGCTGCCGGCAAGCAAGTGGCACAGGGCGGTCAGGGCAAGAGCTTCAACCTCACTGGTATGCCCAGCGGCGTGTATGTGGTGAAGGTGAACACCGCCCATGGCACACAATCATTCAAAGTGGCAAGATAATCATTCCCCCTTTCAGCATGATCAAATCACTGATTGCATCCATAGTGCTGCTGTGCCTGCCCGGCATGGCAGCACATGGTGAAGAGCAGCAGATAAACGTGTCGCTCAGCGCCATCAAAACAGAAGAATACAAGCAGGTGACCACCTCTGCCACCACTGGCGCCGCCACCCTGCTCGACGAATCACTGATGCAACCGCTCAAGGGCAACACCATCACACAGGTGTCGGTAGATCTCAACGCCGGTGCCAAAGAACTGGTGGTGTTCTTCAAGCATCATATCAACGACACCACACCGATAGTGGAACAAAAGGTAACACCCGCATCGGCAGGCTGGACCACCGTGACACTCGACACCCCTCTCAGCATCACAGGCGAAGCTCTCGTCATGGGCTATCGCACCACAGGCGTGCGCTTCCTGAGATATGGCAGCCGCCTGCTCAGCGGCAAGGAATGGCTGATGAAGGGCGAAGACAAATGGGAGGTGATGAGCGACAAGCCCAGCGCATCTATCTATGCCACCGTGAGCGGAGAGGCACTGCCCAAGCACAATCTGGTGGTGACACACGCCGTGATGCCCGCCTACGCCCATACCAGCAGCACCTGGCAACCGTCTTTAAAGGTGATAAACCTGGGCACAGAAGATGCCACCTCGATGGAGGTGACCCTGTGGAACGGCAGTGAGAAGATGGGCACAGAAACATGCACCTTCAATGCCGTTGCCTATCGCAAAAGCGCCATTGTGCCCGTCAGCTTCAGCACACCGGCAGCAGGGGGCACCTATCCCTGCAAGATGGAGGTGACAAAAGTAAACGGACAGGCCGATGTCTATGCCGCCAACAACCTATCGCGCCAGCAAAACCTTACCCTGGTGGAGCAATGGACCAACCGCAAGGTGCTGCTCGAGGTGTTCTCTACAGAGCGCTGCACCAGTTGTCCCGCAGGGCATCAAAGCATCAACAGGGCATTGAAAGACCGTGCAGAGGTGGTAGAGGTGTGCCATCATGCCGGCTTCTACACCGATGCATTTACCTTGACAGAGAGTGTGAAGACAGAGTGGTTCTACCAACCCTCTAACCTCTATGCACCTGCCGTGATGTTCGACCGCACCTGCGATGCCGTGAACTATCCAGAGATATTCAACGACAACGTGCCCGTGACAGACATCACCAACCTAAGTACGCAGTGCAACAACCAACTGAATACTCCCGCCTTTGTGGCTCTGAACATCGACAAGACCTACAACGATGCCACCCGACAGCTGACACTGAACATAGGCACCTCTGCACTGCTCAACACCGCAACGCCCGACAGCCTGAGGCTCACCGTGATGCTCACCGAAGACAGCGTGGCCACAGAGACGCAGGCAGGAATAGCGGGCACCTACTACCACAGGCATCTGCTGCGCCAGTATCTCACACCCGTATGGGGCACACCCATGCAAGCCAGCACATCACTCAGCTTCACAGTGCCCGAAGAATGGAACGTGCAGAAGATGCAGGCCGTGGCATTTGTGGCAAACTACAACGCCAAAGACAAGAACGACTGCCAGGTGATGAACACCCAGGCAGTAGAGATAGCCAATGCCTCTACCGGCATCAAGGGAACAGCAGACAATGGCGGGCATGACTGCTCGGCGCAGACACGCACGGTATGTATCACCCAAGGCAGTCTGCATCTGCCACACCACTGCGAGCAGCTCATGGTGTTTGACATGAGCGGCAGGTGCGTGCACACTCTGGATGCCACCCACCCAGCCACAAGCATTGCACCGGGCATGTATGTACTGAAGAGACGTTAGCCTGCACATTCATCTCATGACCTTTTGAACGACAACAGTGACTCCACCGTTCTGTTGTCGTTCAAAAGTCTGTTCGTAACACCATAGCTCCCCCAACATCATTTCTTAAATAAATGTAAATAAACCTCTTAGGCTTTGCCCATTCGGAATTATTGCTTACCTTTGCCCACAACAAGACATAAGGTATAGGCATAAACGCATGAGGATTCCGACACGAGGCAACTGTCGGGGTTCTTTATTTTTTGATGCCGAAGAAAACCTGAGAAACACGACATTTACTAACATTTTAAAATAACTTACTATGGCTTACATGTCACAAGAAGGCTACGATAAGATGATAGCCGAACTGCAACGCTTGGAAAGCGTGGAGCGCCCAAAGGCATCGGCCGCTATTGCTGAGGCACGCGACAAGGGTGACTTGAGTGAAAATTCTGAATATGATGCCGCCAAAGAGGCACAGGCACATCTTGAAGATAAGATAAACCAGATGAAACTGGCCATCCAGAATGCCAAGATTATCGATGTGTCGCGCCTCTCTAACGACTGTGTGCAGATACTCTCTAAGGTGGAGATGACCAACCTGACCACCAAGAGCAAGATGACCTACACCATCGTGAGCGAGAACGAGGCAGACCTGCGTGCCGGCAAAATATCCATCAAAACACCCATCGCACAGGGACTGCTGGGCAAGAAGGTGGGCGACGAGGCAGAGATAACCATCCCCCGAGGCACCATCAAACTGCGCATCGACAAGATTTCATTGGCGTAATCAGCACATCAGAACAGAACAGACACAGGTGGGTGCGCTCAGTGCCCACCTGAATCAATAAAGGCGGGTGCTACACATCACCACCACTTAAAAACACAACAGTTATGGACATCTTTTCTAAAATAGCCGCAGGCGAAATACCCAGTTACAAGTGCGCCGAGAACGATAAGTTCTACGCCTTTCTCGACATCAATCCTCTGGCAGAGGGCCACACTTTGGTCATCCCTCGTCGAGAAGTAGATTATTTCTTTGATTTGGAGGATGAGGAGTTGGCAGAATACCAGCTCTTTGCCAAGCGCGTGGCTGCCGCCATCAAAAAGGCATTCCCATGCAAGAAGGTGGCACAGGTGGTACTCGGGCTGGAAGTGCCCCACGCACACATCCACCTCATCCCTATGAACAGCGAGGCCGATGTGGACTTCAGAAAGGAAAAACTCTCCCTCACCCCACAGCAATTTGAAGAAATTGCAGAGAAGATAAGAAGAGAGTTTTAAAGGTATCGAATCTGCTCAAAGATAGAGCAAAATCCCATCAAAGCTAATTGATAGCACCTGCCTAAACAAACTTTTCTCCAAACTTTATTTGTACTTGGTTGGCATATTTGCGCACCAAGGCAGAGGAGTCGCTCGTAGGACCGAGGGGCAGCGCGTTGTCGCGGTCGGCGC
>CALZNR010000112.1 GCA_945827565.1 uncultured Prevotella sp. | reverse complement strand
TCTGCCTGTCTCGTGGGCTCGGAGATGTGTATAAGAGACAGCTACTGATGTATATCTGAAAACAAGAGACATACAGTTGGCTGAAACGGATGCCATGTTTCGCTACAGCGGAGGAGATGCACGCAAACTGCTGAACATACTGGAGATGGTTGTAACCTCGGCAGGAGAGGGGACGGTGAACATTACCAACCAACTGGTGGAGACCTGCCTGCAGCAGAACCCGTTGGCGTATGACAAGCAGGGAGAGATGCACTATGACATTATTTCGGCCTTTATTAAGAGCATTAGGGGAAGTGACCCGGATGCAGCCCTCTATTGGTTGGCAAGGATGATTGAGGGTGGAGAAGACCCTGTATTCATTGCACGCAGGCTGGTGATAAGTGCTGCGGAAGACATTGGGTTGGCAAATCCGAATGCTCTGCTGTTGGCAAACGCAGCCTTTGATTCGGTGCAAAAAATAGGATGGCCAGAAGGTAGGATACCTTTGGCAGAAGCAACAGTGTATCTTGCCACCAGCGAAAAAAGCAATTCGGCGTATATGGGCATCAACGAGGCGATAGAACTGGTGCGCCAGACAGGCAACCTGCCAGTGCCATTGCCTTTGCGAAATGCGCCCACCAATTTGATGAAGCAGTTAGGTTATCACGACGGCTATCTGTATCCGCATGATTTTAAAAATAACTTTGTGAAGCAGCAGTATATGCCCGATGAAGTGAAAGACGTAACACTGTGGAAAGGGCAACACAATGCACAAGAAACACGTATGACACAAAGAATGAACGACCTATGGAACGACAAGAAATGAAAATAGTGATACTGGACGGTGGATGTGTAAATCCTGGCGATTTGTCGTGGGACGCATGGCACAGACTGGGTAAGATTACTCTTTATGACCATACGGCTGCCGTTGACGTGGTGGCAAGGGCTTGTGATGCAGATGCCTTGATTGTAAATAAGGTGCAGATGAGTGCCGAAGTGATGGAGAAACTTCCCAAATTGAAATATATCGGGGTGCTTGCCACCGGATATAATGTTGTAGATATAGAGGCTGCCAAGGAGCATGGTATAGTGGTGACCAATATTCCGGCATACAGCACGGAAAGTGTGGCACAAGCCACTTTTGCGCATCTATTGCATGTGTGCAATGATGTGGCGCACTACGTTACAGTGGAAAAGAAAAAAGAGTGGTGCACACACCGGGACTTTTGTTATTGGGATGCCCCTTTGATAGAACTCAAAGACAAAACCATAGGTATCGTGGGACTGGGTAATATCGGCATGAAGGTGGCACAAATAGCGCTTACCTTTGGCATGAAGGTAGTGGCTTATACAAGTAAAGCTCATGAGCAGTTGCCAGAAGGCATCAAGGCTGTATCATACGATGAGTTGCTGCAGGCGTCAGACGTTGTTTCACTTCATTGTCCGCTCAACGAAAGAACTCATAGAATGATTAACAGAGAGACCCTGAGCAAGATGAAGCAGGATGCCATTCTGCTGAACATGAGCCGTGGAGGACTTGTGGATGAAGAGGCTCTTGCCAAAGCTCTGCAAAAGGGGGATTTATATGCCTATTGTGCAGATGTGTTGGCAGAAGAACCACCCCAGGTCAGCAATCCGTTGCTGGATGTTGCCAATGCTTACATCACTCCTCATCTGGCGTGGGCCACGAAAGAAGCTCGTGGCAGATTGATGGAAATTGCCCTGACAAATATAGAGGCATTTATCCGTAACGAGCAGAGTGGAAACGAAATCACCTCGATGGTTTAGTCTTGCGGGATGGCTTGTGGTGAGGGACATTCTTCTTGCTGACATCACCTTGTGAAGATGCAGAAAACAGTCTATCGGCCAGTTCGGGGTGTCCAATCCTATGCAGTGATGCCCTGATGGCTTGGCGCTGTTCGGGCTTGTACCAGAAGAAGTATTGCCGTTGTGACAGTTTTTCTTTGGATGAACGTGCGCTGAATACAGGTTGCAACGTGTAAGGATGAAAGCCCGTGTACCATGTCTCCGTGCTTATTGTCATGGGAGTAGGGGTGAAGTCTTGTACCTGTTCCAACTGAAAATCCAATTGCTTGGTGATGATGGCCAACTGCGCCATATCTTCTTCCTTGCATCCGGGATGACTACTGATGAAGTAGGGGATAATCTGTTGGTGCAGATGGCATTGGCTGTTGATTCTGTCAAAAACCTTCTTGAACTCCCTGAATAGCTGAAAAGACGGTTTCCTCATGAGCGACAATACGGTGTCGCAGGTATGCTCAGGAGCAACTTTCAAACGCCCGCTGACGTGATGTTTTATCAGTTCTTCTGTGTAGAGGTTGTTGGCGTGGTTAGTGGCATCGTCAGTACTTTTGTGCAACAGCAAATCATACCTTACACCACTGCCGATAAAGCTTTTCTTTATTTCTGGTAAGGCATCAACGGCACGATAAATCTCGAGTAGAGCCTGATGGCTAGTGTTGAGATTGTTGCAAATGGAGGGGTGGATGCAACTGGGGCGTTTGCATAATTCGCACTTGTGCAAATCTCTGCCGTGCATACCGTACATATTGGCAGACGGGCCTCCCAAGTCACTGAGATAACCTTTGAAATCTGGCATCTCTGTAATCTGTTTTACTTCATTCAATATGCTTGCTTTGCTTCTGCTTGATATGAATTTTCCCTGATGTGCAGAGATGGTACAGAAAGAACAACCGCCAAAACAGCCCCTATGGATGTTGACCGAAAACTTGATCATGTCATAGGCTGGTATGCGTTTGTTCTTGTACTTGGGATGGGGCAATCGGGTATAAGGCAGGTCGTAAGTCGCATCTAATTCCTTGGTGGACATGGGAGGATAGGGAGGATTTACTATGACATACTGCTGCCCCACCTGTTGCAGCAAGCGCTGTGCGTGCAGCTTGTTTGACTCCTCTTCTACATGTCTGAAATTCTCTGCTTGCGCTTTCTTATCTTTCATGCACTTCTCATGGCTGTGCAATATGATGTCACGTGAGGTGATGCCTTGCGGAATATCCTGCAATGAGGAAAGAACAACAGTTTGGGGTAAATCTTTGATGGAGTGGAAGGGGATGCCCTTGTCGAGCAACTTGCATAACTGCTTGATGGGCTTCTCTCCCATGCCATAGATAATCATGTCGGCATGACTGTCGCACAGAATACATCTGATGAGTTTGTCTTGCCAATAATCATAATGCGTTACGCGACGCAACGATGCTTCTATTCCACCCAATACCACTGGCACATCTGGATACAATTGCTTGAGGATGTGAGTATATACGATAGTGGGGTATTCAGGACGCAGGTCGTGACGGCCATCGGGACTGTAGGCATCTTCTGAACGCAACCGCTTGTTGGCCGTGTATTTGTTGACCATAGAGTCCATGCAGCCTGGCGAAATGCCAAAAAATAGGCGTGGGCGCCCCAGCTTTTTAAAGTCTCTATAGTCGCCGTGCCAGTCGGGCTGTGGTACAATGGCCACGCGATAGCCTGCTGCCTGCAGTGTGCGTCCGATGACCGCAGCCCCAAAGGCTGGATGATCCACATAGGCATCACCACTGAAGAGAATGATGTCCAACTGGTCCCAGCCCTGGAGCTGCACTTCCTTCTTCGTTGTGGGAAGAAAATCAGTTAATTGCGTCATTATTTTTTTGTAACGTACGATTTAAATCAAACGGTAGTTTGAAGTCTGATTGATACAGCGTAAGGAAACGTCAATTGAAAGGAGTGCCTTGGAAGGCCCTTTTAGTTGTGCCCAAATCATCGTTTGACTTGTTTTTCCAATTGATGAATAAAAGCACCAGTTGTTGTAAACCGAATGCCTTCATGTTTGGGTGATAAACCACATCCAAACACAAGCTGAGCAGGTTTTTGTTGTAACCGTTTTCAGACTCCAGTATGGAGCGGATGTTCAGTCTTAGTTTTTCCAATACCTGTTCATCTACATAGCCATTGCTGTCTATCAAATCTCTGAACAACTGATATTCTTCGATGGTCTGCAAGTGCTGCTCGCTAACTTCAATACAGCGTGTTCCTGTGGAGTTGGTTTGAATTTTATACATAAGATTGTGATTTAGGTGAGTAAAAACAAAACTATTTGATTGATAAATAATCCAAAAGGGCTTTCATGATCGTGGCACGTTTCTCGCTTGTGGTGATACACTCTAAGGGGAAACCCATTGAGATGCTCTTGTACGCACCCTGATGTGCTACAGCTGCTGGCATCTGATTGCTGTAGGTCAGAATGGTAAAAGCAGACGAGGTGGGGTATATCACGTCGCACGATGTTGCCGGATAGTGTTGTTCGTTCAGCTGATTGTAGAAATGGAACTGAGTGTTCATGCCATATAACACGTTTGATGAATCTCGGTAGGTTCCTTGGTGTTCAATGCCAAGTATGCGAGACAAGAATCCTTTTTCTGCCGGCTGTTTCATGTCACATCCAAGATAGGCGCCACTCACTAATACATTGCAACCGTGCTGTACACATCTCTCCAGCCTCTTCTGTAAGGCAACAGGGAAGGTCTTGTAGGAGATGCGACTGTATTTGTCTTCTTTTTGAAGTCCTAACACCAAGTCTATGATGGTATTGGATGTCAACTGCAGAGACTGAAGAGCGAAAGCGTCACTGCTGCAACTCAAGATGCTGTAGGCACCTGCACGCTGTATTGCTTCGGCATGTGTGGCCACGTGCTGCATGTCACTGCCCATGACAAGATGTGCCATGAGACTATCGTTGGTATAGCCCAATCCTGATGCGGTTTCTATGCCTATGTGTTTTTTGTCAAAGACCTGTTGATAGCCCAGCCAATTGTATGTGGCACCATATTGTACGCCCGGATCCTGATGAAGGTCAAATCCTTGTTGCAGGGGAGTATTGATAACGGCGGGAGTAGATAAACGCTGAAAACCATCAACAATCAACACCTGCTTTTTGGCTGTTGGACAGTACATTGCACAATAAGTGGGTGTTTTGAAACTGATGCCACCACGGTTTACAGCTGCAATCCTAAACCTATACAATACATTGGGCTCCAATTTTATTCGATGACGTGTGGCAGAATGGACATAGGTGCCATTGTCAAAATCCAACTGACCGTAGGCCATATATATAATGTAGCCGTTGGGGTGAGCCGTTTCATCATCCTTGTCTTCCTGAGGTTTCCACTGAAGCTCCAGTTCTCCCTCGCTCACATATCTCATATCTACATGTGTGGGTGGCAACGGCTGGGTGATAAACGACTTGCCATGTTGCTGAGTGATGAAGCGTGAGATGCTTTTGTAAATTGACCTTGACAACTGAAACTTGAATTCTGGATGCTGACCGTACAGCATATCGGGAAAACTTTGGTGTGACAGTGTTTCCAATATTGTACTGGGAACTAAGGGTAAGCGCGTTTCAGAATAGTTACGGTCATAGATGCTTCGGGTGTTCCATTTGCCGTATATGGCAGACAGGTCTTTCTGGATGTCTTGCAACAGTGTTGTAGCAAGCTGCTTTGAAACGCCTCGTGGAATGATGCGCTCTGCGGTACTCTCCTGTTGGGTAGTGCAAATGGAGAGCGAACCTACAAGTTCCTTTCCTTCCTTGTCGTATCCTGCATCGCTATGAATGGCGAGTGAGAGTTCAATAGGCACTTTCAGACCTTTGGAATGGGG
>CALZNR010000111.1 GCA_945827565.1 uncultured Prevotella sp. | reverse complement strand
TCACACTAAATAAGGCGCACACCATGAACAATAGATTTCTCATTGCCGCAGTAGGCGCCATGATATGGGGCACCACCACCGCACACAGCATCCACACAGCAGAGGATGCTGCCACCCCCAGCGACTCTGCCATGACCGCAGCCCCCATCACAAAGGCAGAGCAGCACACTGACACCACCCTGTGCTGCACCACCGACAGCACCACCCTCTATGCCTACAACCGCCCGGGCTATGGCAAAAAGAAACCATGGCTGGCAGTGGGCGAAACGGTGGGCATCAACGCCTTTGTACAGAGCTTTGACCGTTTTGTGCTCAATGCCGACTTTGCACAAATCAACATGCACACCATACACCACAACCTGAAGACGGGATTTGTGTGGGACAACGACCAGTTTTCTACCAACCTCTTTGCTCACCCCTATCACGGCGGACTGTACTTCAACGCTGCCCGCAGCAACGGCATGGACTTCTGGCAGTCAGTGCCCTTCGCCTTTGGAGGAAGTTTGATGTGGGAAACCATCTGCGAGATAGAGCCACCTGCCATCAACGACCTGATAGCCACCACCATGGGAGGCGTGTGCATCGGCGAGGTGACCCACCGACTGAGCCAACTGGTGTATGACGACAGCAAGCGCGGATGGGCACGATTCTGGCGCGAAGCACTGGGCGCAGCCATCTGCCCCATCGGAGCCCTCAACCGTATCATCAGCGGCGACGCATGGAAGGTGAGACACCAATACTACAAGTACCACGACTACAACAAACTGCCTGTAAAGGCGGTGCTGGCAGTGGGCGACAGATATATCGCCGACAACAATGCGCTGTTCAGGGGCGAACATGCTCCCTATATCAACGTGAGCCTGGCATACGGCGACTCCTATGACGTGGACAACAACAAACCCTACGACTATTTTGCAGCCGATGTGACCTTCGGACTGAGCGGCAACCAGCCGCTGATAAGCAGCGTGCACCTGATGGGCAGACTTTGGGGCACACCCATACACACCGACGGTGACATGAAGGCGATGTTTGGCTTCTTCCAGCACTTCAACTATTATGACTCACAACCCGTGAAAGACGGAACCTCGCTGGTGCCCTACCGCATCTCTGAAGCCGCATCGCTGGGTCCGGGCTTCATCTACCGCTTTCCACAGATGGGCAACCTGATGGGCATTGAGCAGCGCATCTTTCTGAACGCCATCCTACTGGGCGGCTCACTCAGCGACCACTATAACGTGATTGACCGCGACTATAACCTGGGCAGCGGCTTCAGCGCCAAGGTGGGCACCACGCTCGACTTTGGCATCTACGGCTCGCTCATCATCAATGCCGACTACTACCGCATCTACACCTGGAAAGGGTATGAGGGAAAAGACCTGGCCACCATCGACCCCATCTATCTCAACGCACAGGGCGACAAGGGCAATGCCTCACTGCTGGTGCTGAGCCCCAGAATGATATTCCACATCAACAACAGGTGGAGCGCCGAGGTGGCTACCTCATACTACTGGCGCGACACACGATACAAATACCACGACAACGTGAAGGCAAAGACCTTTGACGCAAGGGTGGGACTGATGATGCGACTCTAAAAGGCTGAAAGAAAAGAAAGAAGAACCCTATCTCTCGCTACTGATGATTATCAACAAAGCCACACAACTGTTTGTCCAGATGCACCGCCGTGACGACGTGAGACAAACGGCTCTGAAATACAGCAACACCTGCAACGAGGTGGATATGCCCATGGCACTGCAACAGATAGCCGGATGGCAGGCGGCATGCAGCAAACTGCCTTCGTGGGCGGCACAGCCAGAGATTATCTACCCCATACACCTGTCGATGGAACAGTGCTCAAGCCAGGTCACCGCAGGCTACAAGGTAAGGGTGGTGAAGCAATGGTTGGAGCAACACAATGACAACAGGCTGCCGTGCCACAGCGGACAACACAGCAGTGAGAACGGCAGCAAGGGCAACGAAGAAACCACCATGACCGACCTTACCGGAGGCTTTGGGGTGGATTTCACCCTGCTGGCTCCGCTGTTTGCCCACGCCACCTATGTGGAACAAAACAGCACACTCGCTGCCATTGTGGAGCACAACCTGCGGGTGATGCTGCCCCAAGACATCCAAGCGGTGTGCACCAACGGAGTAGATTACCTGCACAACATGCCCCCCGCAACCATGATCTTTGCCGACCCAGCACGGCGCGACCAGCAGGGCGGACGCACCTTTGCCATTGACAACTGCACTCCCAACGTGAAAGAGCTGAAAACACTGCTGATGCAAAAGGCACAGATGGTGATGCTGAAGCTGTCGCCCATGCTCGACTGGCGCAAGGCTGTGGCAGACATGGCACCATGGGTGAGCCAGGTACACATCGTGTCGGTCAACAGCGAGTGCAAAGAACTGCTGCTGGTGATGGAGCATCGCAGCAACCAGCCAACAGCAGGCGCAGGGCAAGAAGGCATAAAGGTGGTGTGCCATGGCGAACACGTAGATGCACAAGGCAGATGCACAGGCACCATGGAAGAGGTGTTTGAACTGTCTGTGAGCCATCCGCAGCAGGAGGCAACCTCCCTGACAGCCTCTGCCCAAGGCTCTCTGTCAGTTCCTGAATGCCCCAGCATGGCGCAGTTGCAGCAAGGAGACCTGTACCTGTACGAACCCGATGCAGCATGGATGAAGGCAGGACTATTCGAGCTGATGGAGCAGCGATATACCATGTCACAGCTATCGCCCAACAGTCATCTCTTCGTCAGCAGCACCTATCAACCCACCTTTCCCGGCAGGCACTTCGCCATCACACGGGCATGCACCATGGGCAAAGAGCTCAGGCAAGTGCTGCAGGGCATGACACAAGCCAACATCACGGTGCGCAACTTCCCTCTGTCGGTGGCCGACCTGCGCAAACGGTTGAAACTGAAAGAGGGTGGCAGCACCTTCCTCTTTGCCACCACCCTGTGCAACCAGTTGAAAGCAGTGCTCCTCTGCAAGCGCTTGGGCAATGGTTATCAGTCACATTTACCGCCCACAGAATGTTGAAAGGAACGGAAAAATCCTAAATCATTCGATTTTCTTAATTATTATTCATAACTTTGCGATTTGATTAGGTGTGCTTTTTATTTTAACCTTAGTGCCATATACAGCACCACCAA
The DNA here is from genome assembly GCA_945827565.1 of uncultured Prevotella sp. Classification (GTDB taxonomy): domain Bacteria; phylum Bacteroidota; class Bacteroidia; order Bacteroidales; family Bacteroidaceae; genus Prevotella. The sequence goes on along the minus strand of CALZNR010000111.1, from coordinate 2,508 downwards.
ATACACACGCCACCAGCGAAATATTTAGAGAAACAAAATGTCAAAAATAGAAATAAGAAAGGTAGCCAGCAAAAGAGATCTGGACACTTTCATACAGTTTTATTACGACCTGTATCGTAATTGTGAGAACGCAGTGCCCAATCTGTATCGCGACGAGGTGTTTACCTTGAACAAGGACAAGAACGCCGCCTTTGAGTTTTGCGAGGCCGACTACTTCCTGGCATACAAAGAGGGCAAGGTGGTGGGACGCGTGGCAGCCATCATCAACAACAGAGCCAACAGCAAATGGAACCGTAAGCGTGTGCGCTTTGGCTGGATAGACTTTATCGACGACATAGAGGTGAGCCAGGCACTGCTGCACACCGTGGAACAATGGGGCAAAGAGCGCGGCATGAACGAGATAGTGGGACCGCTGGGCTTTACCGATATGGACCGCGAGGGTATGCTCACCCACGGCTTTGAACACATGGGCACACAGTTCACCATCTACAACTATCCCTATTACCCCAAACACATGGAGCAACTGCAGGGATGGGAAAAAGACAACGACTACGTGGAGTACAAGATGTACGTACCCGACGAAGTGCCCGAGAAATATGCCAAGATAGCCAAGATGATTAGCGAACGCTATAATCTGCAAGTCAAGAAGATAACCAAGGAAGACGTGTACCAGCGGCAGTATGGACAGCGCATCTTCCAACTCATCAACGAAACCTTCAAAGACCTTTATGGCTACTCGGAGATGACTCCCAAGCAGATTGACCAGTATGTGAAGATGTATTTCCCCGTGCTCGACCTGAGTTTGGTAACCGTACTGGAAGACTGGAACACCCCCGACCATAAGATTATAGGCGTGGGCATATCGGTGCCCTCCATGTCCTACGCCTTCAGAAAATGCAAGAACGGACGACTGCTGCCCTTCGGATGGTGGCACATCCTCAGGGCACTGGTGTTCCACAAGGCACCCTCGGTAGATTTGATTCTCATCGGCGTGCTCCCCGAATACCGCTCCAAAGGCGCCAACTCCCTGCTCTTTGCCGACCTCATACCACGCTACCAGAAAAACGGATATGCCTTTGGCGAAACACAGGTGGAGATGGAAACCAATATCAACGTGCAGAGCCAATGGGGACCACTAAACCCCATCAACCACAAACGCCGCCGCTGCTACGTGAAAAAAATAGACTGAGACAGCACCCACTGCCAAACCTCACTGAAATATCACCCACCACAGAAATATGGAAGAGCAGCAAACACTACAACCTATCGTAAACTACACTGACGAAAACATCAGACACCTCTCGGATATGGAGCATGTGCGCACACGTCCGGGTATGTATATCGGACGACTGGGCGACGGTTCGCTGCCCGAAGATGGCATCTATGTGCTGCTCAAAGAGGTGATAGACAACTCTATAGACGAGTTCAAGATGCAGGCAGGCAACAGGATAGAGGTGAATGTGGATGAACAACTGCGCGTCACCGTGCGCGACTATGGCCGCGGCATCCCGCAAGGCAAACTGATAGAGGCGGTGAGCGTGCTCAACACTGGCGGAAAATACGATTCCAAGGCTTTCAAGAAGAGTGTGGGACTGAATGGTGTGGGCATCAAGGCCGTCAACGCACTGAGCAGCCATTTCGAGGTACGCTCCTACCGAGAGGGCAAGGTGCGCCGCGCTGTGTTTGAAAAGGGAGAGCTGAAGAGCGATACCACTGAAAACACAGAGGAGGAAACAGGCACCTACATCTTCTTTGAACCAGACAACAGCCTGTTTGTCAACTACTCCTTCCACAACGACATCATTGCCACCATGCTCCGCAACTACACTTATCTCAACACGGGGCTTGCCATCATGTATAACAAAAGGCGCATCGTGAGCCGCAACGGTCTCAAAGACCTGCTCAACGATAACATGACCAACGATGGCATCTATCCCATCATCCACCTCAAAGGGGAAGATATTGAGATAGCCTTTACCCATGCCAACCAATACGGCGAGGAGTATCACTCCTTTGTCAACGGACAGCATACCACACAGGGAGGTACCCACCAAAGCGCCTTCAAGGAGCATATCGCCAAAACCATCAAGGAGTTTTTCCAAAAGAATTTTGAATATACCGACATCCGCAACGGACTGGTGGCCGCCATCGCACTCAACGTAGAGGAGCCGATGTTTGAAAGTCAAACCAAGATAAAACTGGGCTCGCTGACCATGGAACCCAACGGAGGTGTGAGCATCAACAAGTATGTGGGCGACTTCATCAAACGTGAGGTGGATAACTTTCTGCATAAAAACCCCGACGTGGCAGAGGTGATGATGCAGAAGATACAAGAGAGCGAAAAAGAGCGCAAAGCCATGGCAGGCGTGACCAAACTGGCACGCGAAAGAGCCAAGAAAGCCAACCTGCACAACCGCAAGCTGCGCGACTGCCGCATACACTTCAGCGATGTCAAAAACGAACGCAAGGAAGAGAGCTCAATCTTTATCACCGAGGGAGACTCTGCCA
>CALZNR010000110.1 GCA_945827565.1 uncultured Prevotella sp. | reverse complement strand
GAGATTTCTGCCTGTCTCGTGGGCTCGGAGATGTGTATAAGAGACAGGGTGGGCTTCAGCAGCGCCTTTGGTGCCTTTGTGATGGGCAGCATCCTTGCCGAGACGGTAGAGGCAGACAAGATTATCCGCGTGGTGGAACCCGTGAAGAACCTTTTTGGAGCCATCTTCTTTGTGTCGGTGGGTATGCTGGTGGTGCCACAGGTGCTGGTAGATTATGCGCTGCCCATTCTGTGCATTGTGACCACCATCCTGATAGGACAGGCGGTATTTGGTTCGATGGGCTACCTGCTGAGCGGCCAGCCGCTGAAAACAGCCATGCGCTGCGGATTCTCCATGGCACAGATAGGTGAGTTTGCCTTTATCATTGCCTCTCTGGGCTTGTCGCTGGGTGTGATCAGTCCTTTCCTCTACCCCGTAGTGGTGGCGGTATCAGTCATCACCACCTTTCTCACCCCCTATATGATGAGAGCCTCCGTGCCCTGCTACAACATGATAGAGCGACACCTGTCGCCACTGTGGGTGGACAGGCTGAACCATATTGCCTTGGGGCATCCGCAGACACACAAGGGCAACAACAACTGGCACCAACTGCTGATGCAGATGTGCCGCAACACCATTATATATTCCATCCTTTCCGTGGCGGTCATCATGCTGATGTTTACCTTCTTCCTGCCCTTTGTGCGCCGATTGCTGCCCGGATGGGAACTGCACTGGTGGGCCAATGCCATCTGCGGCACACTCACCGTGCTGCTGATTTCGCCCTTCCTGCGCGCCATGGTGATGAAGAAGAACCACAGCGAGGAGTTTCAGGCCCTGTGGCAGGAGAGCCGTCTCAACCATCTGCCGCTCATCTTCACCATCATTGTAAGGATGGTCATTGCCTGCTCCTTTATCTTCTACATCACCAACTATCTGAGCAGGTTTACCAATGCACTGATGATTACACTGGCTGTAGTGGCACTGGTTATCATGGTGCTGTCAAGAAAGCTGAAGAAAAGCAGCATACGCCTGGAGCGCCTCTTTGTGCAGAACCTGCGTTCAAGGGATATAGAAGCCCAGGTGAGAGGGCACCGCAAGCCACTCTACGAGGGGCGACTGCTGGACCGTGACGTGCATATTGCCGATGTGGCGGTGCCCAACGGTTCGAAATGGGCAGGCATGACCTTGAAGAAGTTAGCACTGCGCAACCGCTTTGGAGTGCATGTGAGCAGTATTCTCAGGGCAAACCGCCGGCTCAACATCCCCGATGGCGACTGCATGGTGTTTCCCGGTGACAGTCTGCAGGTGATTGGCAGTGACGAACAGCTGGCCATGCTGGACAACGAGGTGAAAAAAGAAATCTATGAGGAAGATACCGACATAGAGAAGCGGGAGATGAAGCTGAAACAGATAGTCATTACCCATTCCTCGCCATTTATCGGCAAAACCCTACAGGAAAGCGGCATCCGCGAACGCTATAACTGCATGGTGGTGGGGATTGAAGAAGGAAAGAAAAACCTGTCGCAAGTGAAACCCACCCGTATATTCAATCATGGCGACATTATCTGGGTGGTGGGAGAAGACAAGGACATTATGAGAATACTAAATGAAGAGTGAAGAATTACATTCCCCACTCTTCATCCATGATTCACATTTATTCATCAGCTCAATGTGTAGCCAAGTAGGTTACATGGGTGCTCAGATATTCCTCTACACCATGCTTGCCGTCGGCACCGCCGATACCGCTCTTCTTCACTCCTGCGTGGAAGCCCTGGATGGCCTCGAAGTGCTCGCGGTTGATATAGGTTTCGCCAAACTCCAGTGAGCGTGTTACCTTGGCTGCAGTGTCGATATCCTTGGTAAATACAGAAGAAGCCAATCCGTATTCCACGTCGTTTGCCCATGCTATCACCTGGTCGATGTCCTCGAACTCTACGATAGGCAGCACAGGACCGAAGGTCTCTTCATGGATGATGTCCATGTCCTGGGTACAGTTGTCGAGCAGTGTGGCTGCATAGAAATAGCCCTTGTCGCCCACACGATGACCGCCACAAAGCACCTTTGCACCCTGCTCCACAGCCTTGGCCACCTTGGCCTCCACGCTCTCCAAAGCACGCTTCTCTACCAACGGACCCATATCTACGCTGTGATCCTGGCAGGGGTCGCCCACCTTCACAGCCTCAAACTTCTTCAACAGCAGTTCAGTAAACTCCTTCTTGATGCTCTTGTGCACATACAGACGCTCTGCATTGTTGCAGATTTGTCCGTTGTTGCCGATACGGCTGTCAATAACCCACTGGGCAGTGGCCTCCAGGTCAGCATCGGGGAATACGATGGCAGGAGCCTTTCCGCCCAACTCCAGCGACACCTTGGTGATATTTTGCGAAGCAGCCTTCATAATCTGCTCACCTGCGCTCACACTACCTGTAACGCTCACGATGTCTATCTTCTTGCTGCCAGCCATCTCATTGCCAATCACCGAACCCTTACCGGTTACGATGTTGATGACACCTGCGGGCAGTCCCACCTCGTCGATCACCTTGGCAAACTCGGTACAGTTTTCAGGAGTGAGCTGTGAGGGCTTTATCACGATGGTACATCCGGCAATCAGCGCAGCACCGGCCTTGCGGGCAATGAGGAAGAAGGGGAAGTTCCAAGGCAGAATACCTGCAACCACACCGATGGGGCGCTTATTGAGCATGATAATCTCTCCCGGACGGTCGCTGGGGATAATCTCGCCCTCGATATGACGGGCAAAGGTTGCCATATAGTCGAAATAAACGGCTGTTACATCCACCTCTACAGTGGCCCACGACAGTGTTTTTCCCTGTTCGCGCATGATGATGTCGATAAACTCTTCTCTGCGGGCACGTATTCCCTCTGCAATCTTGTTCAGATAGGCAGCACGCTGCACAGCAGGCAGGGCAGCCCACGACTTCTGGGCAGCACGGGCGGCATCAAGAGCTTCGTTTACATCCTCAATGGTTCCTTCGGGCTGACGGCTGATCACTTCCTCGGTAGAGGGGTTCAACACATCGATCCACTTGCCAGAGCGACTTTCAACGAACTTGCCGTTGATGTACATTTTCAAATCTTTCATAGGTCTTGTTTGTTTTAGGTATTATTTTTTGAAGGTTATTAGCTATCCAAACACAGGCAAAAAGCCGTTTACATAGGTTGCCCAAAGATATGGAAAAAAACCGAAAGTTAGATGACGAAGTCTTTGTTTTTCAGTTTTTTTAAATGTATAAGCCGCCCTTTTGCTTGGCAATGAGATATTTTTATGGTACTTTTGCAACGATAACTGGTGAACCAACTGTTTACCCCATCGTGTGCAAAAGCACACATTCTACACATTACATAAATACACCACAGATACACTTGAAAATGGACATCGTACAACGTTTTTTGAACTACACGCAGTTTGACACCCAATCATCAGAAGAAAGCGCCACAGTGCCCAGCACCGACAAGCAACTGGTGTTTGCCAAATACCTGAAGAAAGAGTTGGAAAACGAAGGGCTCTCTGACGTGGAGCTCGACAGTCAGGGCTATCTCTACGCCACCCTGAAATCAAATATCAAGTCAAAGGTGCCTACCATCGGTTTCATCTCTCACTATGACACCAGTCCCGACTGCAGTGGCGCCAACATCAAACCACGCATTGTAAGCAACTACGATGGCAGTGACATTGTGCTTTCAGAGGGCATTGTGAGCAGCACGGAGAAATTTCCGGAACTGCTCAATCATGTGGGCGAAGACCTGATTGTGACCGACGGCCATACCCTGCTGGGTGCCGACGACAAGGCGGGCATTGCAGAGATAGTGCAGGCAATGTGCTATCTCAAAGAGCATAAGGAGATAAAGCACGGCGACATACGCATTGCCTTCAATCCCGACGAGGAGATAGGCATGGGAGCACACCACTTTGACGTGGAGAAATTTGGCTGCGAGTGGGCATACACCATGGATGGAGGAGAACTGGGAGAACTGGAGTTTGAGAACTTCAACGCCGCCTCTGCCAAGATAAACATCAAGGGCGTGAGCGTGCACCCGGGATATGCCAAAGGCAAGATGCTCAACGCCTCACTGCTTGCCACCGAGTTTGCCGCCATGCTCCCCGCCGATGAGACACCCGAGACCACCGAAGGCTATGAGGGATTCTATCATCTGGTGGGCATCAAAGGATGCACCGAACAGGCCAGTCTGTCGTACATCATCCGCGACCACGACAGAGAGAAGTTTGAAAACCGCAAGAAGTTTATACAGACATGCGTGGAGCAGATGCAGGAGAAATATGGCAAACACACCCTCTCGGCGGAAATCAACGACCAATATTATAACATGAAGGAGAAGATAGACCCGCAGATGCACGTGATTGACCTGGTGCTGAAAGCCATGCAGGAGTGTGGAGTGCCTCCCAGAGTGCGCCCCATCCGTGGCGGCACAGACGGCGCACAACTGTCGTTCAAGGGTCTGCCCTGCCCCAACATCTTTGCAGGCGGCCTTAACTTCCACGGTCCTCACGAGTTTGTAAGCATCCAGTCCATGCAAAAGGCACAGGAGGTAATCATCAAGATTTGCGAACTCACTGCCGGCTACAACGAATAAACTTTACAACCGATTTGAAATAAAAGAAACCATCTAACAGATATACCTATGGCACAACGCATTGCATTTTTCCTTGCAGCCCTTTCCATGTGGGTGCTCAACATCCAGGCAGAAGACACTGACTACAGCAAGCACTACACCAATCTGCCCGTGGAACTGAAGCAGGCCACACTACCATCTATCCCAGCCAACACCGTGAACATCCTGGATTTTGGAGGCATTGGAGATGGCATCACCCTCAACACCGAGGCATTCAGAAAAGCCATCAGTGCGCTGACCAAGAAGGGAGGAGGCAAGCTCGTAGTGCCTTTTGGAGTGTGGCTCACCGGACCTATACAGATGAAGAGCAACATAGAACTGCACGTGGAGAAAAACGCCATCATCTACTTCTCGCCCAACAAGGCACTCTATGTAGATAAAGAGGGAAAATCATCGCGTGTAGATGCCTGTATCCGCGCCTCAAAATGCCAGAATATAGCCATCACCGGCGAAGGAATTATCGACGGCAATGGAGCACAGTGGCGCCCCGTGAAGCGCAGCAAGGTGAGCGATGTGGAGTGGAAGGCATTCAAGGAAATGGGAGGTGAAGAACTGGACAACGGTTCGCTGTGGTATCCCTTTAACCTGAAAGCAGGCTATCCCAACATTGCCAACAGCGCCAAGAAGCAAGAGGGTATGCGCAATGATTTGGTGCGCTTCACCAACTGCGAGAATCTTTACTTCAGCGGTGTCACCTTCCAGAACTCTCCCCGCTTCCATGTGCATCCCATCAACTGTAAGAACATCATCATCGACGGCATTACAGTGCGCTGCCCATGGAACGCCCAGAACGGCGATGCCATAGACCTGAGCGACTGCCATCAGGCACTGATTGTAAACAGCATTGTGGATGCCGGCGACGACGGACTGTGCATGAAGAGTGGCAAGGCCAAGGAGGATGCCGTGGCAAACGGCTGTGAAGACATCCTGATAGAGAACAACACGGTGTTTCATGCTCACGGTGGTTTTGTGATAGGCAGCGAAGACGTGTGTGGAATGACCCGCATTGTGGTGCGTAACCTGTCTCTTATACACATCTCCGAGCCCACGAGACAGGCAGAAA
>CALZNR010000109.1 GCA_945827565.1 uncultured Prevotella sp. | reverse complement strand
CGCGACAAGATTGGCAACGACTTCAAATACCACGTGGGTAGCAACCCGGGCTACTCTGACAACGCAGTGCTCAACATGGCCTGGGAAGACGAGTATATCTATCGCCAGATTACCTACGGTCATCGCACCGATGTGGGCTTGTGGGGTATGCAGTGCTTAGGCATGTTCCGCTCGTTCCAAGACATTGAAGAATATTTTGACAAATATCTGAAAAAAGCCGACGGAACCTATGGCACCTATATGGGTAAAACCAAAGGCCAAGTGCGCCCCGGTATGCTTATCTATAAGGATGTGCGCGGTGCTTATGACCCCGTGACCAAGACCTATGCTGGTCCTGACGGTGTGGTGGATGCTGAAAACGACCAGGTGGAACTGAGCCGCTGGAAGAGCAATCCCTATGGCTTTACCATCAATGCAGGATGCAGCTGGAAAGACCTGTCGCTCACCTTCCAACTGGGTGCCAGTTGGGGTGGCTATACCACGGTGCCTTCATCGGCGCTGAAGCCCACCGGCGATCTGGAATACTGCAACATGCCTTCTTTCTGGAACCCCGACGACATGTTCGTTTACCAAGACATCTATGACGGCAGTGGCAACTTAGTGATGAAAGCCAACCGCGACGGCAGTCTGCCCAACCTGGCTTACTCAGACGTCAACGCCGTAGAGTCAAGTTTCTGGCGTGTAAGTTCCACACGCATTCAGTTGAACCGCGTGACCTTGGCTTACACCATCCCTGCCAAGTGGATCAAGAAGTTTGGCGTGCAGAGTGCCCGCTTCAACGTGACGGGTGTGAACCTCATCAATTTCTACAACCCCTACCCCGACAACTTTATGAACCCCATGGCAGGAACTTACGGCAACTATCCCAACCTGAGAAAGTTCACCGTAGGTGTCAACCTTTCCTTCTAATGACAGTGTGTAACAACAAGCCAAAACACAACCCCTATAAAACGATAGAACAATGAAAATAAATATAAGATTGCTCAGCATCGGTCTCATTGGTGCACTCGGTCTCTCCTCTTGCAGCGACACCTTCCTGGAAGACAAGAAGAACTACGACAATGCCAATAAAGACATTTACAACTATTACAGTGGTGCCAACGGCAGATTGAACGACATCTACTCTTGGTGCCTGCCCACTGTTGCCGACCAGACCTGGAAATACCCTTCTGCAGGAAACAATGACATTGCAGGAAAATCAACGGAGGAGTACTCAGGTTTCAGCGACTTTGTGAATCCCGAGATTGAACTCAGTTCTACGAGTTCTACCAATGCCGTGCCCGACTACTTCATGGGTACGCAGAACAACATACAAGAGGCAGTGTATGGACGTATTCGCAACATCAATGACGCCATTGCTGGCATCAGCGGAGGCTCTCTGAGTGATGAGGAGAAGAACGTTCTGCTGGGACAGATTTACTTCTTCCGCGCATGGTGCTATTATAATCTGGTGAAATGGTACGGTGGTGTGCCCCTGGTAAAGGAGCTGCAAGACCCAGTGGAAGATTCGTTCACCCCACGCTCTTCTGCCAAAGAGTGTATCGACTTTATTTTGGAAGACCTGAACAAGGCTGCCACCATGCTCGCAGCCAAGACCACCCATGGAGGCTGGACAGGCTCTGACTACGGAAGAGTGACCACAGGCACTGCCTTGGCTCTCAAGGGTCGTGTACTGCTGCTGTGGTGCAGTCCGCTGTTCAACCGCGCCAACGACCGCGCCCGCTGGCAGTCGGCTTATGAGCAGATGACAGCCGACCTGCCCACCATCAACGCCTGTGGCTACGGATTGTACAAAACATCATCCAATGTAAATGGTTCTGACTTTGCAGCTCAATTCCTGACCAGCAGCAAGAACCCCGAAGCTGTGTTTGTAACACTGTACAACAACATCACTGGTGATGGTTTGGACAATCAGAAGAACAATAACTGGGAGCGCGCTATACGTCCCTCCAACACTGGTGGTAGCGGCAAGGGTGCATGCGCCATGTTGGTGAACCTGTTCCCCATGGCAGACGGAAAGATTCCCGCAGGTGCCGGTACCTACACCAAGCTGGAAGCTTCTTCGGTGGCATACGATGCCAACTATCCTTTTGTGGGCAGAGATCCTCGCTTCTATCGCACCTTCGCCTTCCCAGGTTTCCGCTGGGCATACAACGGTGATGCCAGTGTCAGAGACCCCAACAACCCCTCTGACGGAAAGAACTACGAACTGTGGAACTACGTGTGGTACACCGACCTGAACGACCAAGGCAACCCCGAAAGCGGCAGTTCCTACGGTGCTGATAACCTGCTGGGCAGCAAGCAGAGCATCTATGTACGCAAGAAGAGCGACGACATGGATGTAAACGGCAGTCCTCTCTATCAATATGTGGCAACCGATACCAAGGGTGCAGCCCCCTTCTATTCAGCAGCTCCACTCATAGAACTGCGCTATGCCGAAGTGCTGCTCAACCTGGCAGAGGTGGCATGCGGAGCTGGTCATCCCGACAAGGCAGTGGAATATCTGCAACAGATACGTCAGCGTGCAGGATATACCGCTGCCAACGGCTACGGACTGCAAGCCAACCTGACGGGCGATGAGGCAGCCTGCATGAGCGCCATCCTCTATGAACGCCAGATAGAATTTGCCTACGAAGGCAAGCGCTTTGACGACATGCGCCGCTGGATGCTCTTCGACGGAGGTGCCACACCAGTGCCCGGTGCACCTGCCACATGGCAGCTGACAGGCTGGGGAGGCAACACCTGCACATGGCTCGGCTTCAAGCAGTTCAACGGTCAGCGCCGTGACAACATCGAGTTCAGAGTGGCAGACAAGTATGGCGTAGGTGGCACCAGTTTCGACAGCGATCCATTGCTCAAGAACGGAGGCACACGCTGCACAGCAGTGGATTTGCGCAATGCCGACCTCGACACCCAGCTGGCTAATCTGAAAACATGGTATGCCGACAACTTGGTAAGCAAGGAGAAACGTGGCGATGGCTATGACTCACAGCACAACCTGCTGTATATCAACTTCCGCCCCAAGTACTACTTCCTGGGACTGGCATCGGGAGCACAGAATGCCAACAAGCGTCTGCCCCAGACCATTGGTTGGGAAGACTATAACAACGGTGGCGCACAAGGCACCTTCGACCCCTTGGCACAATAACCCCTGAGTTATGCTTTGAAATATGCAGATTACATTCATTCACTTACTTCGCCACACCCTGCCTGCTCTTGCGTTGGGTGTGGCGATGGCTGTTGACGCCAAGCCCAAAAAGGAGTTGTTCATCCCCATGGACTTCTCTACCTGTGGCTATCATGCCTCTGAGACAGCCATCCCCAACGTGCCCAATAGGATATATGTAGAGGCACAAGAGGGCGACTGCTCGCCATTGCTGCAACAAGCCATCGACTACATACAGACACTGAAGCCCGGAAAAAACGGGCATCGTGGAGCCATCCTCCTTTCAGAAGGCACCTTCAGACTACTCTCTCCCCTGCGCATCAATACCTCGGGAGTGGTGATAAGGGGCATGGGAAGCAAAGCCACCATTCTGAAGAAAGAAGGTGCTGAGCGAGGAGCCGCCATCTACATAGAGGGCAATCATGCGATGACAGCATCAGACACACTGGCCCTTGCCTCTGTCAAGGTAATGGCAGGAGCCACCTCACTGCCTGTTGCTGCACATCACACACTCAAGCAGGGAGATAGAATCACCATCGTGCGCCCCAGCACCACAGCATGGATTACTCATCTGAACTGCCACGACTATGGTGGCGGACTGGACTATACCGGATGGAAGAAGACAGATATTGACATCCATTGGACACGTGTGGTGACATCTGTTGGCAATGGACAGATAGGCATAGACGCTCCCATCACCACCACCATAGACCCTGCCTACGGAGGAGGCTACATACTGAAGAGCAGCAACACCGCAGAGATAAGCGAGTGTGGTGTGGAGAACCTCAGCATCACATCCACCTACAACCCAGCCAATGACAGGGATGAAGATCACTGTTGGGACGGCATCAGCATCAACAATGCACGCGACTGCTGGGTTAGACGTGTGGCGTTCACCCATCTGGCGGGAAGTGCTGTGACACTGCAGAAGCACACCTCTCGCATCACGGTGGAAGACTGCATCGCCCAGGCTCCCGTGTCAGAGATAGGCGGCTGGCGTCGCAGCGTGTTTATCACCCGCGGACAGCAAACCCTGGTGCAGAGATGCGTGTCACGAAACGGTATTCACGATTTTGCAGCCGACTACTGTGCAGCAGGTCCAAACGCGTTTGTACAGTGCGAGGGAGAGGAGTCGCTGGGCTTTAGCGGCAGCATCGGTTCATGGGCTGCAGGCTTGTTGTTCGACATTGTTAACATTGACGGCAACGCCATATCGTTCAAGAATTTAGAGCAATTCAGGTTTGGCACCGGGTGGAATACCGCCAACAGCATGATGTGGCAGTGTACCGGAGCAGTGCTCAACTGCTATTCGCCCGACACAGACAACCGCAACAGCGCCCACGGATGCTGGGGTATGCTCAACGGCAACGGAGAGTGGACCAGCAGCAACGACCACGTGCAGCCACGCAGCCTGTTCTATCACCAACTGGAACAGCGCATGGGCAAACAACAGGCACTCAACGGCTATATACTGCCCCGCAACACCAACGCATCGAGCAGTCCTACCATTGAACAGGCAGAAGAGATGGCAAGGCAATCACTTACCACTCCCCGACTTACCCTGGAAATGTGGATAGACTCTGTGCCTTACACCGCCTCCACCTCTACACAAGGAGTGAAAAACATCCTGAGCATCAAACAGAAGAGAGTTACTAAGCACACTCCATCACAGTCCGTTCACTATACTGTAGAGAATGGTTGCATCACTGCCAACGGGTGCCTTGTTACAGGCAACCGCTACCAGATACCCTGGTGGTCGGGACGTGTGAAAGACAATTTTGTAGAGAAATCTGCCAAACCAGCCATCACCCGTTTTGTTCCAGGAAGAGAGGGAACAGGCTGGACTGACCGTATCGATTCTGTGGTAAGCTATCTCAAGGACAATGGTTACTGCATGCTCGACCACCACTATGGTCTGTGGTACGACCTGCGCCGTACCGACCATGAGAGAGTGCGCCGTAGCGACAGCGAGGTGTGGGCACCCTTCTATGAGCAGCCCTTTGCACGCAGCGGCAAGGGCACCGCATGGGACGGACTGAGCACCTACGACCTGAACACCGTGAACCAATGGTACTGGCTACGCCTCAACCAGTTTGCATCCAAGGGAGCACAGCAAGGCATACTGCTGTTCAATCAGCATTATTTCCAGCACAACATCCTGGAGGCAGGTGCCCATTGGGTGGATTGCCCCTGGCGCCCCGTTAACAATGTCAACTGTACAAGTTTTCCCGAGCCAGTGCCCTTTACAGGTGACAAGCGCATCTTCATTGCCGAACAATTCTACAACGAGACCGACAGCACCCTACGCCCCCTGCACCAGCAGTACATACGCACCTGTCTGGAGCAGCTGCAAGAGCACGAGAATGTGGTGCACCTTATCAGTGACGAATATACAGGACCACTGCATTTCACCCGCTTCTGGTTGGAAACCATTGCGCAATGGGAGCAACAGACAGGCAAGCATCCACTCATCGCCCTGAGTTGTACCAAGGCTGTCTCTTATACACATCTCCGAGCCCACGAGACAGGCAGAAATCT
>CALZNR010000108.1 GCA_945827565.1 uncultured Prevotella sp. | reverse complement strand
AGGCTCTATGAATTAATTCCCTCAAAAACGTATTAAGCAATAAAAAGTCAGAAAAAAATTCTTTTTATAAGTCTGTTTGTCTTAACTTTGTCACATTAAACATCTTAAATTCTAAAATTTTTTATAATGATGAAATTTATCGGAATAATTCCTGCAAGATATGCATCAACGCGTTTTCCAGGAAAACCCCTTGCTTTACTTGGTGGGAAACCAATTATACAACACGTGTATGAACAAGTAAAAAGATGTATTGATGACGTTTGGGTAGCCACGGATGACCAACGTATCATTGATGTAGTCTCAGCCTTTGGAGGCAAAGCAATAATGACTTCTGACTCCCACAAAAGCGGTACCGACCGTATTCATGAGGCAGCAGACTTAGTCAAAACTGATGCAGATGTGATTATCAACATACAAGGCGATGAACCATTTATAGCTAAAGAACAAATTGAAACAATTTGCCAATGTTTTGATGATTCACGTACACAAATTGCTACACTCGCAAAACCCTTTGAAAAGGATATCAATCTCATACGCAATGTTAATTCTCCCAAAGTAGTAACAGACCTTCATGGATATGCCCTCTATTTCAGCAGGAGTATCATTCCATTTGTCAGAGGTTTTGAACAAAACGAATGGAGTGACCACCACACCTACCTGAAACACATAGGAATTTATGCTTACCGTAAGGAGGTACTTGACGAAATAACCCAGTTGTCGCAAAGTCCGTTGGAATTAGTTGAAAGTTTGGAACAATTGAGATGGTTACAAAACGGATATAAAATCAAAGTAGGACTCACAAATATAGAAACAATTGGAATTGATACTCCAGAAGATCTACAAAAAGCTGAAGACTTTTTGAAAAGAACAAATCATAAAGGAAAAGATGGAGAATAATTCATTCACATTCAAGCACTTCACTATTCACCAGGAAAAATGCGCAATGAAAGTTGGGACAGATGGAACATTACTGGGAGCATGGGCAAGAACCAACTTAGAGAATCCACAAAGAATACTTGACATTGGTACAGGTACAGGGTTAATTGCCTTGATGATGGCACAACGATTTCCGCTGGCAAAAGTTACAGCCATCGATATTGACCATGATGCTTTTATACAGGCAAGCCAAAATATAGCATTGTCACCCTATCACCAACGGATTGAAGTGCTGAACATCTCCCTGCAACAGTATGCGCCGACCATTGAAAGAGCTTTTGAAGTGATCGTTTGCAATCCACCTTTCTTCACAAACAGCCTACAATGCCCTAACATTCAAAAAAACATAGCAAAACACACCATCTCTCTTTCTTTCAGAGAACTATGCAAACACGTGTCTCGATTATTGTCGGATGATGGTGCTTTTTCCGTTATCGTACCTATAGAAAGGAAGAATGACATGATCTGTGAGGCCGCACTTTCCCAAATGTTTATGCAAAAATCATATAGTGTAAAAACCACACCACACAAGTCTGCCAGGCGAGTTTTATTATCATTTTGCAAACATAAAAATTATGTGGAAGATGATGTGGAATATACAATAACTATAGGAGATGACCTGTACAAACATCTTACTTCTCCATTTTATTTAGAAAAGTTTGATAATTAAATGGAAAAATATTTGGTTGATAAAATTAAAATAACTACCTTTGCACCGCAAAAATAAGAATTGCGCTTGTAGCTCAGTTGGTAGAGCACCTGACTCTTAATCAGGGTGTCCAGGGTTCGAGCCCCTGCAGGCGTACGTTGTGAGAAGATAGGCGTGCTGTTGATTGCAGTGCGCCTATTGATTATAAAAGCACTATACACTTTGCCACTGTAAGATAACATAGCTAAAACAGCAATTAAATGATAACTTTTCCAATTGCAAAAATCAATCTTGGATTGAATATTGTAGAAAAAAGGAGTGATGGATATCATAATCTGGAAACTGTGTTTTACCCATTGCCCATACAAGATACTCTTGAGATACACGAAATGGATAGCGAATTCCCATCAAAGGTCAAATGTGACATCAAGGTAAGCAATATGACAATTGATGGAGATGAACAAAAAAACCTTGTTGTTAAAGCTTACAATCTGTTATCAAATGTATTCACTTTGCCACGTTTGCATGTACACTTGCACAAGTCCATTCCTTCACAGGCAGGATTGGGTGGTGGTTCAAGTGATGCCGCCTATATGTTGAAATTACTCAATCAAACATTTCGTTTAGGGTTACAAAATGAGGAACTTATTTGTCTTGCCAAGAACTTGGGGGCAGATTGTCCTTTCTTTATTGTTTCTCAACCATCGTATGCCACAGGCATCGGTGAATGCCTTACTCCTATTAACCTGGATTTAAGTGGATTGTATATCGTGGTTATCAAACCAAACATTGCCGTATCAACTGCTGAAGCATTTCGTAATATCATACCACAGGCGCCAGAAAAAAATTGTGCAGAAATTGTGTTACAACCAATTGAGACTTGGAGAAAGGAGCTACACAACGACTTTGAAAACAGTGTATTTGTCAAGTATCCTGAACTCCAGAGAATCAAGGACATGCTATATGAAATAGGAGCATTATATGCCAGCATGAGCGGAAGCGGAAGTAGCATTTATGGTATTTTCCGTAGGAAGCCTCAAGAAAAAGAAATCATAAAAGCAAGCACAGAAAGCGCACTGCTTAAACACCTACAAACAATAATAATCAAGAAACTATAATGACAAAAGGAGGAAGTTACATTAAAAACCACCTCCTTTTGTACAATAAACAAATAAATAAAATTATTCTATTTACTTCTTTGCTGCCTAACAACTCTCATCACTGTATCACTACTGCACTGATCCGCCAACAATATCCAACAGTTCATTTGTAATGGCCTGCTGACGACTTTTATTATATTGGAGTTTCAACTCTCTAAGAAGTTCATCAGCATTGTCCGTAGCTGTTTGCATTGCAACCATACGTGCAGCATGCTCACTTGCATTACTATCAAGTAGAGCAGTATAGAGCATCAAGTGAGCCAATTTGGGGATAAGAGTAGAGAGCACAGTCTTCATATCAGGTTCCACTATAAAATTATCATTGAGTGGTTTGCCATCAAATTCCCTTTTTCTCTTACCTTGTGCTTTTTGACTCTCCTTCTCCCTCAAATACTGTTGAGACTCTTTGGTTGCAATGACCGAGGTGAGATCACGCTCATGATCTCGTACTAATTCTCCCTTAACATCAATCGGCAAGAACGTTTTTCTTGTAAGGATCTGCGAGCCTGCACTCTTGAAGTGATGATAGATCATTTCTACCTTATCAATCTCTCCTTGAAGGAATAATTTTCCCAATTCTTGAGCTATAGCAATACATTGCTGTACATTCGGTTTTTCGGCTAGTTCTGTAAATGAGCCTGCCACCTTCAGCCCCATCTTCGCAGCTTTCTCTGCAGCTTTCCTTCCAATAGGATATATCAGCACATTTTCTCTACCAACCGATTGGTAATCATTGACTACCTGCTCCATCAGCTTAAGTACATTTGTATTGAATCCGCCACAAAGACTACTATTGGAGGAGAATACCACTATGGCTATGCGGTTTACCTGACGGTCCTGTGTGAACACGTTTGACGCATCAGCCTCAGAGGCAATAAATGATTTAAGAATATGTTCCAACAATGTTTCATAAGGCAACATATTTTCAATCATCACCTGTGCGTGATGTAACTTTGAAGAAGCCACCATCTTCATTGCACTGGTAATTTTGCGTGTGCTATTTACACTGGCAATGCGCGTTTTTATTTCTTTCAATGACGGCATACGGTAAACTTATCTGGAATTTAATAACTCTCAGCGATGTCTGACATCACCTTTTCTATGGTTGCTGTAATCTGATCGTCAATTTTGCCACTTCCTAACGTAGTAATTACATCAGGATAAGAAGTACGCAGTTTTTCAAGGAAAGTATCTTGACACTCACGCACTTTTTCTACTGGTACACGATGCATTAAACCGTGCGTGCCACAATAAAGGATAGCAATCTGTTCACCGACAGGCATTGGACTATATTGCGGTTGTATGAGCAACTGATTGTTTTTACGGCCACGATCAAGCGTCATAGCAGTCACTGCATCCATGTCACTTGAGAACTTTGAAAAGCTTTCCAGCTCACGGTATTGTGCTTGATCAATCTTCAATGTTCCTGCTACTTTTTTCATACTCTTGATTTGAGCAGAACCACCCACACGAGACACTGATATACCCACATTGATTGCAGGTCGGAATCCCTGGTTAAAAAGATCGCTCTCCAAATAAATCTGTCCATCAGTGATAGAAATCACATTGGTAGGAATGTATGCGGAAACATCACCAGCCTGTGTTTCAATAATAGGAAGTGCAGTTAATGAACCTCCACCACGTACATGCCCCTTCATGCATTCTGGAAGATCATTCATCTTTTCAGCCACTTCTTGTTGCTCATTGATTTTTGCCGCACGTTCCAGCAGACGACTATGTAGATAGAATACATCACCTGGATATGCTTCACGTCCTGAGGGGCGACGAAGAATAAGCGAAACCTCACGATAAGCCACAGCCTGTTTGGAAAGATCATCATAGACCACCAATGCAGAAAAACCGCGGTCACGGAAATACTCTCCAATAGCAGCACCAGCAAATGGTGCATAATACTGCATGGCCGCAGGATCAGCAGCAGTTGCTGCAACAACTATAGTATATGGAAGCGCACCACGTTCTTTCAGATTCTGCACCAAGGCGGCAACAGTTGATGCTTTCTGGCCAATTGCCACATATATGCAATACACGGGATTGCCTGCTTCATAAAAGCTTTTTTGATTGATGATGGTATCAAGGGCAATAGCTGTTTTTCCGGTCTGTCTGTCACCGATAATAAGCTCTCGCTGTCCTCTGCCTATAGGAATCATTGAATCAACAGCCTTCAGACCAGTCTGCAATGGCTCCTTTACTGGCTGACGATATATCACACCAGGTGCCTTTCTATCAAGAGGCATCTCAAACGAATTCTGGAGGTCAATGGTCCCTAATCCGTCAATAGCTTCACCCAAGGGATTGATCACACGCCCCAGCATGTTATCGTTCACGCGAATACTAGCAATACGCTTTGTGCGTTTTACCACCATACCTTCTTTAATATCCGAAGTGGAACCCAACAGGACACAACCTACATTGTCTTCCTCAAGGTTCATAACGATAGCCATAGTACCGTTCTCGAACTCCAGCAATTCATTGGCTTCAGCATTTCGCAGCCCGTATATGCGAGCCACACCATCACTCACTTGGAGTACGGTACCGACCTCATCAAACTGCTGTCCGCCATTAACACCCCGAAGTTGCTCAAGCAACATCTGAGACACCTCACTTGGTTTGATTTTATCTGACATTGTTTTATTGATTCTTTCTGAATATACAATTATTTCTTCAAATGATTCAGCATCTGCAGTAACTGGGTATGAACACTGGCATCCAAACGATAAGTGTCATACTCTAGCACAAATCCCCCCAAAATATCAGGATTCACCTCGGTCACAAACTCCACTGTTCCCTTAGTCTTACGCTCTACCATTTGCCTCATCCTTTGCCTCGTGGATTTTGACACTTCAACAGCGGTGATGAGTTTGCTTCGAATGATATTTTTCTGCTTTCTGTAAAGAGCTATATAAGAATTTGCCATGAACTGAAGCATATCCTCACGGTTACTTCCCAAC
>CALZNR010000107.1 GCA_945827565.1 uncultured Prevotella sp. | reverse complement strand
CCTGCTGCAACAGCTGCTTGCGCTTCTCTCTGATAGCCTGCTTGCGCTTCTCCTGTCGCTCCTTTGCCACCTGCTGATGAGGCAAGAAGAAGAGATGATGCTGCAAGGATGCCATGCCCCAAAGGAAGGCAGCAGGCACCACCACCGCACACAGCAGATGGCGCAGACCAAAGAAACTACGGCCACGGGTGAAGAGTGATGCCAACCATGTTTTGATGCCATTGCTCAGCGTTACTCCCGCTGTGAGCAGAAAGAGCCACAGGGTGCTGCGACCCGACATAGGCACACCATTCTTGAGATGAAGGCCTGCCACCCAGACAGTGAACAGCAAGAGGGTGAAAGAGAACGAAAAATGATCGGGTACAAACAGGGTGAGCAGTATATACGCCATGGAGTAGAGAAGCAGGCAGCACAGATTGGCATCTGCCGACTTCAATCCAATCACATCCACCAATATCCTTCTGAAATAAATCAGGGAATACACCGCATTGACCACCATCAGCACTGCCACGATATACAAGGCGCAGTTGACACCCGTGAGCCACATCAGTGCCTGATTGAACAGGGTAAGCGGATAGAAAAACAGGGTGTAGAGAGGATGGCGAAAAGCATTGTAGAGCACATCGAAATGGCTGAGCATGCTGTACAGATAGGGGTCGTAGCCAGAAATATGAAACAGTTGGAGCAACTTCTCGCCCTGCTCATCGGGATTCATGGTGGTGGTGAGGAACGGATAAAGCCGGGAAGAGAATACCACGTTGAGAGCCACGGCAGCGACCACCATGACAAGCACATGCCACCGCTCCTCACGGCGTATGCCAAAAAGTTGTTTCAGTTTCATCATCATAGATTTATTGATTGCCTCCCTGCTTCTGCATAGGCAATGCAAAATTACAGGATATTTTTTGTCTTTCTGATACTTTTGTGGTATTTTTGTGAGAAAATCACGCAGTTATGAAAGCACCCTCACTCATAGACGTTTCTGTTCTCATCCTTTTTTTCAACCGACCGGAACCCTTGGCAAGGGTTTTTGAAGAAGTGCGCAAGGCACGACCGGCACGTCTCTTCCTGTTTCAAGACGGAGCCAGAGGAGAGAGGGATGTGGCAGGCATTGAAGCCTGTCGCAGAGTGGTGGAACAGATTGACTGGGAATGTGAGGTGCACCGCAACTACCAAACCCAGAACCTGGGGTGTGACCCAGCAGAGTATGTATCTCAGAAATGGGCATTCTCCATCACAGACAAATGTATCGTGTTTGAGGATGATGACGTGCCTTCGCAGTCGTTTTTCCCCTTCTGCAAGGAGTTGCTCGACCGCTATGAGCACGATGAGCGCATCTCACTGATTTCGGGTTATAACATCGATGAGATAACTCCCGATGCCGACGGCGACTACTTTTTCACCTCGGCACTCAACATCTGGGGATGGGCAAGCTGGCGAAGGGTCATTGACCGCTGGGACGGGCAATACACGGCACTGAGCGACGAGCGGAGCATGGCGATGATGCGTGATGTGGTGAAGCAAAAGGGACTGCGCAAAAACATGATTCCAAGGTTTTATGAGCACCGCGCCACAGGCAGAGCCTTCTACGAGAGCATTGCCCAGATGGACCTGCTGCTCACATCGCGCCTTTCTATCCTGCCCACCAAGAACATGATTAACAACATTGGACTGATGGCAGACTCTACCCATTTTCAAGCCTCGGGTTTAGACACCATGCCCAAGCGCATGAGAAAACAGTTTACCCTGAAACGCTATGAAACGGCGATGCCACTACAGCATCCCAAACATGTGATAGAGAATGTGGCTTATCTGCAACGGCTCTACCGCCTGATGGCATGGAATCATCCATGGATCAAGATGGGATATTCGATAGAAGAGCTGTGGTATCACCTACGTGGCGGCAAATGGAAAGCCATACTGAAAGCCATCAAGAACAGGATTCAAAGGGGACTGTGAACCGTGCCTCGTAGCGCTGCTGCATACTTTCCACTCCAAAATTTGCCACAGCATATTGCTTGCACTGCTGCTGCAGAGAAGACCTGTTGGCAGCAGGAATCACCTCACGGAACAAACGGAGATAGGCATCCAACTCATTCCGCTGCACTTTGAGAGGCCAATCGGGGGGCATCGTTTCTCCCAATCCCGGTGCATCGTTGATGATATTGGGCAGCGACGCCATGGATGCCTCTATCGACACGATGCTCAACCCCTCGAACTCTGAAGGCATCAGCATATAGTCGAACGAGGAGAGGAAGGAGGAGAGACCATGCAGGGGCGGCACAACAGTTACATTGGGCAGTGAGGAGAGATGCTGCTGCACCTCAGAGCGCAACGAGCCATCGCCCATGACATGGAAATGATAGCGTGCATCGCTGGCAAGTTCCTCTATGATACGTATCAGCGTGGCTATACCTTTCTGCGGTTCCAGTCGCCCGGCAAAGAGCACATTGACCTTGCCCGGATGCAGTTGTGGATAGGGCTGCTGCATCACTTGTGGCACACCGTTGTAAATGATACACGGGCACTCGCCATAACACTGCTGATAGTGTTGCTGCACAGCCTGTGAAATAGCCACGTTGGCACCCATCTTCAGGAACCACCGCTCTGCAATACGTCCCAAACGCTGCTGCCCTGTCCACAGACGTGTGTTGTGTATGGTGCGCACAATTCGGCACTGCTTTATCAAGCCGGGGAAGAGCTTGGCAAAGGCAAGCAAGCAGAGATCGGGACCCTCTGTGTGGGAATGGAGAATCTGGGGGCGCCACTTCAAAAAGAGGAAGATAAACCACAGCGGGAAGAGTAGCGCAGCAACACGCTCAAACAAGAAATGGAAACGCACATCGGGCATCCATCCCCTATGGTAGATGATGCCCTTCTGCCGCATCTCTTCCAACATCTTTCGGGTATAGACAGAACGGCCTCGCATCATCTCCACCATATGATACTCTATGGCAGGATTCTGCGAAGCAGCGATATTCATTGCCACCTGCTCTGCCCCACCCAAATCAAAGTGGCTTATCAAATGGAACCACCTTACTCTCTTTTTCTTCTCCATGACTGTTCTTCTGTTGTAATTGTTTCTATTGGCAAGACCGCCACCTCAATGAGGCGCACCCTTTTCTCTGAAAGGCTTGTAGTGCGACTCCACTGCCATGGCAAGCAACTCACGGTCGCCCCTGCTGTCGCCAAACGCCACCACATCACAGCCATCCACATCGGGCACAGCCTCCCGCAGTCGTCTCACCTTCTCTGCACCATAGCAGTTGGGGGTAAGAAAACGGCCAGTGAGGATGCCGCTTTTCACCTCTATCTCGGTGCCTATGACCTTTACCTCCGCTGACTTTTCATCCCCACGCACTTCTGACTGTGGCAGAAAATCGAAAAACGGCTCTATCCATCTATCCACACTGGCACTTACCACCACTACCCGATGGCCCTGCTCACGTACCTGCCGGATATATTCCAGCCCCGCCTGTCGCAACAGATGGGGATGAGTGTGAGCAAACCTGCGACAGCGGTCATCGAAATCTGCCTCAGGCATCCCCCTAAAGAAGTGGGAAAACACACGCTGCTTGGCTTTCCAGTTGGGATAGAGCCTCAGCAGCATGAGCAGCAGATACGGAGCATGAAGCACGAAGCCCCACAAAAAGGCAGGAGTGCCCGCCACATAGCGGATGAACAGCAAGAGGGTGTCACTATGGGTCAGCGTACCATCGAAATCGAAAACGTATATCTTTTCTCTCTCCATTGCATTGTTTCAATGATGTTCAACCTCCCTCCTCAAAACAGCGAAAACAGCGACGAGAGGGAGTTATCCTTGAAATAGATGAGCAGCAAGAACGTGAGCCCCCACCCCACTACGACAAGTTGGGTGAAACGGTCTGACCATATCACCTTGGTGGGATCGCCACTCTTCTCGTCAACCACCGCAATCTGTATATACCTGAGCAAGCCAAGCACCACGAAAATGGTGGTGAGATAAAGATACTCCGTGCCAAGTGCCCTCATCACCTCCTGACTTACCGTGTACATGATATAGCAAACCAAGGTGACCGATGCCGTGATGGTGATGGCCTGATTGATGAACGTAAGGTTATAGCGCACAGTGTTCTTGCGGGGTGCCCTGCCTGTCTCGTTCATTCTAAGCACATCGTCTCTGCGCTTGGCAAAAGAGAGAAACAGGGTGAGCAGGAAAGTCATCAGCACCAGCCATCGGCTCACCATCACACCCGAAGCCACACCACCTGCCAGGATGCGCAGCACAAAGCCCACGGCAATGATGCAGACATCAATCACTGCATAGTCTTTCAACCGCAGACAATATGCCACATTGAGCACATAATAGCAACCCACTGCCAGTGCCACCTGCTCTCTGTGAACGGGCAAGAGCAACAGCAGCAACAGTGCAGACACGGTGAACAGTGCCACAATCATCAATGCCTGCGACACATGGATGGCACCCGATGCCAGCGGACGGTGGCACTTGACGGGGTGACTACGGTCGTAGTCCATGTCGAAGATGTCGTTGAGACAGTATATGGCGGAAGCCACCAGCGAGAAAATGACAAAAACCAACAGGGCGCAGGAGAGCGATGCAGGATGGTTGGCCATGCCTCCGAAGAACACGGGCAACAGCACAAACACATTCTTTATCCACTGCTTGGGGCGTATGAGTTTTACTACAGGTGTGAAATGAAGCATATTGATGTAGATAGATTGTAACAATACGGTGTGGGGAACGGTGTAAGGCAGGATGCACTACCCTTCTCCCCTTTTTCTTCGGCACCACCGATAATGGGGCGCCTTGAAATCCATGAGTTGATGCAGCAGCCAAGCCAATGCTGTGGAGAGGAAAAGCACACACAGCGAACGAAGCCAGAAGCCAAGATTCCAAGTGCGTACATACACATCGACGTAATGGATGTGGATGAGGTAAATCTCCAAACTCACGCCACCCACAAAGGCCAGGACACGAGCAGCCAAGCGGGGCAGTAATGACATGCAGCGACCTGCCAGCAACAAGAGGCACACACTCAGCGGGATATATATCATGCGCTCTAAAAAGAGTGGGAACCTGCCACGCAAGCCACTCTCGAAATTGATGCAGACACTGGCAGCAAGAAGTACAATGAGCAGCAGCAACCACAGCAGGCTCCCCTCTTCCTGCCGTTTCTGCATCACCCACTGTCCGGCATTGATACCTATCAGGAAGATGGGCACCCTGCTCCAAAATATCTCGATATGCCCCACTGCCTGATGCAGAGGAGCCACATACTGCACCATGACACAGAACAGCATGGCAACCACCGGCAGCCACTGCCACTGCCTGCTCTGCTGGATGAGTTTCATATAGAACGGTGCCACCGTGTAGAGCATCATCACAGCAGGGATAAACCAAAACTGCCAGGCATCGCGCTGCCAGAAGCACCAGTTGATGCTGATATTGAGCAACAACTGCCACAGATTGGCGCTCTCCCTGCCCCCACTCACATAATCGGTGATATAGAAAGCACTTGCCACCACAAGCCACGTGGGGTAGATGCGCACATAGCGACGCACAAAGAAATGACGGATGCTGCTGTTTTTAGAGAAAGAGAACCAAAGACCTATCCCACTGAGGAAAAGGAACATATCCACTCCTATATTGCCGCAGCACACCATAGCATACGCCAAACTGCCATCTTGCCTGCCACGCATGTGGAAGAGCACCACGAAAATCATGGCCAGTCCCATCGTCACCGTGTGGAAATA
>CALZNR010000106.1 GCA_945827565.1 uncultured Prevotella sp. | reverse complement strand
TTACTACATTTGATTTGCCTTTCATCCCTCTCATCCATGCCCGCATAGGGGGAAGAGATGCTGGAACAAACAGCCCACCTGTTCCCCATGGGAAAGGTGGGCTGTAGGATTGTAGGTCATCCCTTTCCTCCCAGAGGGGAGGAGGCAGGGTGTGACGGTGTATTATCTCACGGTTTTGGTAATCACCTGCTGACCATTGTCAAGTGTTTGCACTTGGATCACAGCACCCTTGTAACTGCTGTTCACCTGCACACCACTCATGTTGTAGAGTGAGGTGCGCAGCACACTGCCTGTTGTCTTCACCTCGTTGATACCAGTGGAAACAACGGCCTTGGTGCCTTCGCCCAAACCACCCATTTCGTTGGCGGCTCTTACTGTCCATGTGGCGCTGGCATCGTCAACAGTGTAGGTGTTTTCTGTGGTGCAGCATACGAACTGGCCGTTCTTGCTGATAACCCAGCAAAGTACGTAGTTGTTGTTGTCCCATGACAGGGTGTTATTGCTGATTACCACGTTGGTGGGAGCAGAAGCCTGTTCGGTGAGTGCAGTAGGATCCCAGTCGTCATCCTGGCCCATCACATTCTGCAGGCTCATCTCCTTCACGTCATCGATGGTGAGGATAGGATCGTTCTTGTGCTCTTGACCATTACCGTCAGTCCAGCTGGTGCGGCGACCAGAGAGGTCGATGGTGGTACCAGAAGCGAGGTAAGAGTTATACTCTGCGAAGCGTTTTGGCCATCCACCGCTCATGTCAGCCCAACCATTGCCCAGGGCATTCACGTCCATCTTGGTGTTGATGAAGCAGGCAATAGGAGTGCCAGAACCCCAAGGACGACCCAGATAGAAGGTCACGTCTTCAGATTCTTGCTTGATGTAGCAGTTTTGGAACACATACCCATACTTCTTGGGCTTTGAAGGCACTGCCAGATAGCCGCCTCCACCGCACTGCTGCAGGGTCACTTCATTATAATATACATCACCCTTGCCGCAGAGGTAGTCGGTTCTTCCGCGTATCACGCCGCCTTCAAAGTAGAACTTGCCTGCGTCGCTGTTAGACACGTAGGTGTCTTGGTAGCCCCACAGACGGGCATCCTTGAAGATGGTACGGTTAGACTGGTCGTTGAGCACGATGTCACGTCCGTGAGCATCACCCATAGAACTCTTCATGGTGAGTCCCTGGAAGTAGGCGTCGTGTCCGTTCTTCTGGATAATCAGCACGTCGCCCTTGCCGATACCCTCCAGCGGGCAAGCGTTGCCGTAGCCATTGTTCCATGTGGCTTCGGGGGTCTTGTTGGTGATGGTCACACCCTCCATAGATTCGCCGATGAACGAAACGTAGGGAGAGGTGAGGTAAGAGCGTGGGTCGTCGTAGGTCTTGCCATCGCCTCCAGTAGTAGTACCGTTGGTGTCGAATACGTAGCTACCATTGGTAATCAGGATGCGGTAGCGCTTGGTGGCGTTTGCACCACGACTGTTGGCTGCCTCAAGAGCCTTGCTGATGCTTCCGTCAACAGGTACGATGAAGTCGTAGAGTGCCTTCTCTACCTGAGGCTTCACCTTGGTCTGGAAGTTGATAACGATATTCTCGTTGAGCACATTGTCGGTGAGGTCTGCCACTGAACCGCCTGCCAGAATAAACTGCACATCGGTAGAGTAGTCAAGGCCCTTGTATTCACAAATCACTGTCTTGCCGCTCACCACGGGAGTCACATCCATACCGTCGATGGTGGCTTTAGCGTTGTCGGTGAGTTTGATTTTCTCGTCAAAGGTGAGCACCACCTTGCCGTTGGCAGAGGCTCCTGTGGCATTGTTCTCGGGCACGCTGCTTACCAGTGCGGGAGCCGTACCGTCGTCAATCAGTTTGGCAGTACCCACGATGAAGGTTGCACCCAGGGCGATACCATCGTTGGCAGATGCAGTACCGTCCACCTTGGAAGTCTTGTCACTTATCCAGCGGAAATACACCTTCTCTTTGTTGTTGGCGTCGGCAGGTACGTTGAAAGTAACGTCTTTCCAGTTCTTTGCACCTTCCAGTTCTACCTTGCCCACGGTGGTCCATGTAGTTCCGTCTAATGAGTATTCCACCAATTGTGTGGTGTATGCGTTGTAGTTATACACCATAGAGGTAATCACCTGAAGGTTGGTAAAGGCAGCAGCGTTCACAGAAGTCTGCCAGTACCAGTTGCCCACATCGCCGCTGGCATTACCTTGTCTCCAGTTCACGGCAGCAGGGCGACCTTCGTATCCGCCAGAATTCTGTTGGCTCTTGTCGAGCCAGCCGCTCTCGTCGCCTGCTGCATTGCGCAGCACCAGTGCATCGGCGTCGTTGTCGGCAGCAGCAAAGTCGGCTGCACGTCCGTTGCCACCGGGTCTGATGAAGTCCCAACCAGCCACGTAGTCGATGGCAGAGTAAGAAGCCACAAAACTCTTGTCCTCGTTCATGGTTATAGCCATTTCAGAAGCCGTTTCGCCATTGCTCCAGTTGGTGAAGGTGAGGATGGCGTTGGAAGCAGCTGCAAGCGTTACTGTGGTTCCCTCCTCGTACATGTTCTTTCCGTCCACCACGGTAGGAGCAGGAGTGATGCTCACCATGTAGTTGTTGGCGCCACCCTCTACGGTGATGTCTAAGCAATAGGTGTTCACCTTCTTCACGTTGGCAGTAATCACGGTGTTGGCGGTCATGGTGTGTACATATACCTCCTTTTCCGAGAGCACATTGCCAGCCTCGTCGGTCCAGTTCACAAAGTCGTAGCCAAAGGCGGGTGCGGCAGTGAGTTTCACTTCGCTGCCATCCTCATAATTGTCTGCCTTGGGATATACGGTCACTGCTACTCCCTCTTCAATATTGGCTGCTGTGCCCAGGGTGTAGTATTCTACGGGGATGGAAGTACCGTTCACAATACCCTCAATCTGGATATCGCTGAAGCCGCCTTCCTTGGTGTTACCCACA
Organism: uncultured Prevotella sp.; assembly: GCA_945827565.1. GTDB lineage: Bacteria > Bacteroidota > Bacteroidia > Bacteroidales > Bacteroidaceae > Prevotella. The sequence goes on along the minus strand of CALZNR010000106.1, from coordinate 2,806 downwards.
CCCACGGTGGCAGAGATAAACAGTTTGCCAGTGGTGGCAAGTTGCTGCTGCTGTGCTTCTGTCAGCGTTATCTCGAAGTGGTTGGTGTAGTTGCTGTTGCCTCCAAACTTGTCGTCAGCCTGTGCTCTGTTGTTGCGTGGAGCGGTGAAGTTGCCCAGTTTAACAGGTTCTCCGCCCTCAAGGTTGGCAGTTACGGTGACACCGTTCTCTGCATCAGTAGCAAAGCGCTGGATGTATGCGCTCACCTTGGTGGGAGTGAAGGTGATGCCCTTCACTGGTTTCACCATCCATTCCACTGCCTGTGTGGTGCCGGCAGGTCTGAACTTCACAAAGGTCACGGTTTTGCCCTCGGCATCCTTTGCCTGACCAGTGCCAGTGCCTGTAATGGTGAGGTCGCCTGTGTTCATTGCCACTGTGCTGAATGCGTTTTCGGGCAGGGTAGTGCCCACAGTGGTGCATGCGTCAGAGTTGTTGCAGGGCCAAACAATCTTGGCAGCCTCGTTGTTGAAGGTTACCGTCTCTTGTGTGCTCTTGGCAACGGGCAGAACAGCCTGCACATATCTGTAGTAAGAGCCGTCGCCAATTACGATGTCGATAGTCTCGGCGGTGTTGGCAATGGTGTAGTTGATCACGGTGGCCTGTGTGTAGTCGGTCTGTCCGTCAATAGTGGTGGTGGTGATGGTGCTGTAGGCTTCCATGCTCACCTCGGCTCCCTTGCATGAGGGGATGGTGAATTTGGTACCGCCGTTCAGCTGGCACCAGTCGTTCCAGTTGCCGTTGGCAATCTTGCCAGAGGTGGCGTCGCAGTCCATCTTTACATCAATGGTGGCATTGCCAACCTTGGCCTGTGTCACATAGATCATTGTATTTCCTTGTACGGAAAGCAGGGGTGCCCCATTCTTTCTCTGGAAGTCCCATTTCAAGGTCACCGCCTCGGTACGGTCTGCCAGTGACACTGGGTTGTCGGTAAATACGGGGGTCAGTGTGATGCTTGCAGTGGCAGTCACCTCTTCGCCGGGAGCATACTGGTTGGTTCCATCTGTCCATGCGGTGAGTGTCTTGCCCTCTGCATACAGGGTGCGATTGATGGGGATGATGAACTTGCTGCCCACATCCACCTTGTCTTCTGCAGGTACCACGCCTTCGGCAGTCACCTCTCCGAGCGAGTAGGTGATGGTGGCTGTTTCGGCAATGCTGGCAGGATCCACTGCTTCAACGGCGATGTACGGAGTGTAGCTTCCGCCGCTGATGGTCAGAGTGGTTGCCTCTGCACCTTTGTAGAAGGCAGATGCAATATTTTCTGCCTTGTTGTTGTGATAACATGCACCATTGTTGGTGTTGAAGGTGGCCACGGTGTTGCCCGATGCGTCCTTGACGGTCACATCGCCACCCCATGCGCAGGTGCCCATGCTCACTTTTACGGGGCCTTCTACAGCCACTGTGGCAGAGAAATTGCCCCAGCCATGTTCTTCACTGTGATACTTTCCTGACAGAACGATGGCTGCTGTTGCGTCGTCGGCTGCCACGCGTGTGGGTGTGCCGTCGTCGGCAATAGCCACTCCAAAGTTGACCATGTTCTTGTCGGTCACTTCTTGATCTGTGAGCAGATTGTGCCCCGTCAGATCAATCTTGATGTCTTTGAAGGCTGCTTGGGCGGTAGAGACACCAAACAAGCATGCCATAAGCAAGACATACTTCCAAAGAGCTTTTGTCATAGGTTAATAAAATTTGATGATTAAGTAATTTAGTTATTTGACACGTTTTTACTGTTCATGCCTGTGTCTATATAGTTGCAAAGATAGGTGAATTTATTTTTTTTCACTCATTATTATATATAAAAAGAATGGGGATGACAAAAAATCATCCCCATTTCAGATAAATATTCCACCTTGCGGAGGCTTTTCCTTACTGTGCGATGTGCTTTGTAACGACACGCTTGCCGTTGCCCATCTCCTTTACCTTGATGTAGGTGCCACGGGCAGGACCATTCAGCAGGGTGCCCTGCAGACTGTAATACTTCACGCCCACCACTTCGCTGGCACCGCCAATGTTCTCGCGAATGTCGCTACTTGGTCCGTTGATGGCAGGCACGTAGGTGCCGTCGGCTCTATAGTAGGCAGGGAAATACTCCTTCACCTCGTTCTGTGCATCGGCATTTCCACTCAGCACGATATCCTGTACCAAGCTGTTGATATACACCTCTAAGTTGGTGTAGTAGCCCAAGGGGTCAAGGGTTTTCTTGGCTCCATCCGCCATGCTGGCGTAGTCCAAGCCATTGGCCTTCTCCCAATCATCGGGAATACCATCCTTATCGGTATCCACCACTGCCACTCCGGGATTGAGTGTGGGCCATCCGCCTACATCGTTCTGACTGTCGATGATGCCCGGACGCTTGGTCACGCTACCTGTGTAGGTGGCTGTGCCCGAGAGAGCCTCGGCAGCATAGCGACTATCCACACCGTCGCGTGAGAGAGATGCACCTGCAAAGAGCACCACCTTATTGAAAGCCTCTTCTGCGCTGTGTGTGGTCACCTTGCCTGCGTCAATGGGCTCATCCAGTTTCAGTTTGATGCAATCCACTCCGCCAATAGCTGTATATTGCTGGTCGTTACCATATTTATGACTGGCATCGGGGATGTATTTCTCTCCGTTGAGTTCCTGTAGGCCATTGTCATATTCCACACCCTGCCAGTCGAAGTTCTCGGGAGTTTCTCCATCTACCACGTAATTGCCGTTGATGTAATATCTGCTGGCATAACCACCTGTCTCTTATACACATCTGACGCTGCCGACGATATGCAGTGTG
>CALZNR010000105.1 GCA_945827565.1 uncultured Prevotella sp. | reverse complement strand
GCGTAAAAACATCAAACTTGTTTGAAATGTTTTTGCCGAGTGCCGCCTATCTTATTTAAAGATAGTCATTATCCGGCACAGTGCCATGCAAAATAAGGTATTATGCCGTTTTTTTTTGTGCGTTGTCTTTTTTCTTCTTAACTTTGCACCCGCAAAAGTAATCATGATGGTGGGCGTTGATACAGCCCACGCAAAGAAACAGAAAAACGTATGAAAAAGCATTTACTTTATTCCATGGCACTGACTGCCATGATGAGTGCCTCTGTGGCCACCAACGCATGGGCGGCAGAAGATGAGGAAGAACTGAAGTTGGTGGGCGTTTATACCCTTGGCGAAGTGCTCGACGAGGGAGCTTCTGCCGACAAGATTACCAAGATGGAGAAGTACTTCTTCGACGAGAAGGGCAACCTGATGCGTTCGGGAAAATACGCCACAGGTACGGGCACCGATTTTGCACTCACCGAGATGACAGTCTATACCTATACTCCCGATGATGAGGGCGGAGTGCAACGCACCTCAGAGAGCTTCCAATGGGGAGTGTACGACTTTGGCGATTCGGGTTTCAAGAAGTCCAGCGCCACTTCTGCAACCCTCTTTGGCGCAAACGGAGAGATGCTCAAGGATGTCACCACATCTTACACCTATGAGTACAGTTACACCGATGGCAAGCTCACCAAGGAGACGAAATATATCACTTCTTCAGGTGCCCTTTCAGAAGAGATTGTCTATACATACAACAGCAAGGGACAGTTGCAGCAGGCCATCAGCACCGACAAGAACGGCAAGTTCAAGCTGAAGACCGTATATGAGTACGATGCTCAGGGCAACAAGACAGAGGCAGTGCAGTACAAGCGTCCCAGCGGAATGGAAAACGACGAGAGTGCAGAGTATGCCTATATTGTGGAAACATGGACCTATACCGACGGCAAACTCACAGAATATCTGAAGAAGTCGGGAGGCAGCACCACCAAGGAGCCTAAGCAGAGCAGCAAGAAAACCTATGAGATGTTCAACAATAACCCCTACCAGACCAAGGTGACCACCTACTCATATACCGCCAGTCTGGATAAGTGGACCAAGGGCGGACTGCCCATCGTAGAGGTGTATGCCCCCTTCTCTAAGGAAATCAACGAAATGGCTTATGTGAATGTGAAGACACAGCTGGATGCCGAGAACCATGCCGTGAAGATTATGTTCGAGGTGCCCGCCCTGCTGCAGATGCGCGAGAGAGCCAAGATAGAAATCTATCGCGACGGTCATCTGCTCAGCACCAAAACGCTGCAGGAGTGTAACATTGGCGAAGACAATGTGGTGACTGTTACCGACGAGGGCGTGAGAGAGGGCACACACACCTATTATATAGTGCCCGTTATCGGCATTGCTCCCGAGCTGATTGAAGACGAGAGTGAGGTATATTGGGTCTCTACCTGCATCTCAGAGCAGTCAGAGATAAGTGTGGATTACTCTCTTGCTGCTGCCACCAACCTGCGCATGGTTGGAGCACACAAAGAAGTTTATGAGCAAGAGGGTGTGACCATGACCTCCAAATACATCACTCTGGAGTGGGATGCTCCTGCCGTGACTGAGGCGATGGGCTTCATCAGCAACGAGGTGTATTTCTGGAACGTTATCGCCGCCACAGACTACTTTACTATCAAGGATAAGTTTACCGACAATGACGTGCATCAGAGTGTGGTGTCGTTCGACCCCAACCGTGATGCCATGGACTTCATCGTGGTCACCCACTATGCCTATGGCAATGTGAAGTCAGAGAGACTCACCGTGACCAAGGCACAGGTGAACGAAGCCATCACCGGCATTGAGAGCACAGCCGCTGCCCAGACACCTGCCACCATCACCGGTATCTATACCATGGACGGCAGAAAAGTGACAGCCCCGATGAACCAGTTGGGTGCAGGCACCTATATCGTGGTGAGCCAGCAGGATGGCGTGCGTACTGCCAGAAAGATGGTGAAGTAACAGATGCCAATACCTGCTACTCCATGCCCAGCAGCATGTCCCACACCGCAATGAGGTGGCAGATGCTGCCGGCAAGGATAAAGAAATGAAACACAGAGTGCATGAAGCGGCGCTTGTTGAGCGAGTAGAACACGGCACCTGTGATGTCAAACACCCCCTCGGCGATGATCCAGCCCACAGCCGCAGGGCTCACAGAGTCAATGAGGGGTTTGAACGCCACCAACACCGAGAGGCCCATGCCCACAAAGCAGAGCGTCTCGGTGTTGCTGTGTTCTTTGAGTTTTACAAAACTGACGATGCTGCCGGCAATGGCAGAGAGCCACACAAAGCAAAACAGGCTCCAGCCCCAATAGCCCTGTTCGCGCAGTGCCACCAAGGTGATGGGCGAATAGCAGCCTGCAATGTTCCAGTAGATGGCGGCGTGGTCCCAGCGGCGCAGACGCTCTTTCCACTTGCTGCGCCGGGGCATGGCGTGATAGATGGTAGAGGCAGCGTAGGAGGAGATCATGCCAAAGAGATACAGTATCACACCCACACGCGCCCAACTGCTGTTGCCCTTGAAACAGTATATCAGCAGAAACACGCCCACCACCACGCCAATCACAATGCCGGCGGCGTGCGACCAGGTGTTCCACAACTCTTCTTTCTTTGTGTATCTTATTGCCATAACAGTAGGGGTTGAAGGGGTGACAAGGCATCACCGCAGTGTGGCTGCAAAGATAGTGATTGTTTTGATGGTGTCAAAGAAAAGTGCTACCTTTGCAGCAGATTTATTGCTTGGAGCAATACTTTAGAGTGAAATAAACTTCAGACAATACGAAGCAATGACAACTTTCTTGTTCCACAGATACGGCAGTCATTACAAGGCCCTGCTGCAGTTGGGTGTGCCCATCGTGGTGGGCAACATCGGACAGGTGGTGCTCAGTTTTGCCGATACGCTGATGATAGGGTGGCACAGTATGCGTGAACTGGCAGCTGCCGCCTTTGTCAACACCATGTTTCTGCTTCTCGTTATCTTTGCCTTGGGCTTCTCCATGGGGCTCTCGCCCATTGTGGGCAGGCACTTCGGGCGAGGCGAGCACGGCAGTATAGGCAGGGTGCTGCGGGCAGCGCTGGTGGCCAATCTGCTGCTGGCTGTGCTGCTGCTGGCAGTCACGGCACTGCTCTATGTCAACCTGCACCGTCTGGGACAGCCCGCTGAACTGCTGCCGCTGATGAAGCCCTATCTGTTTGTCAACATGCTGTCGATACCCTTTGCCTGTGTCACCAATGTGTTCAAGCAGTTTTTCGAGGCAATAGGGCGCACCAAGGTGTCGATGGTGGTGATGGTGTGTGGCAATGTGACTAATATTGTGGGCAATGCCCTGCTTATCTATGGCTTGTGTGGTATGCCCGAGTGGGGCCTGCTGGGCGCAGGAGTTTCTACTGCCTTGTCGCGTGTGCTGATGATGACGGGGTTTGTGCTGGTCTTTGCCTTTGGCAGCAGCTACCGCACCTACCGCCGGGATATGCTTGCCATGCGAACAGATGCCGCCCTGTTTCGCCAGCTCAATGTACTGGGATGGCCCTCGGCGGTGCAGGTGGGCATTGAGACGGCAGCCTTTACCCTTACCTCTGTCTTTGTGGGATGGATAGGCACCCAGGCACTGGCAGCCCATCAGATTATGATCACCATGTCGGGCTTGTTCTATATGGTGTATCTTGGCATTGCCTCGGCAGTGCTGGTCAGGGTGAGCCATTTCAACGGTCAGCACGATTGGAAGGCCATTGTAGATACCTCCAAGGCAGGCTTTCACATCATTCTGGTCATGGCATCCACGGTGGCAGTGCCCGTGTTTTTGTTGAGGCATCAGGTGGGTGGCTGGTTCACCAGCGATGCCCAGGTGGGTGAGTTGGTGGCAGTAACCATCATTCCCCTGATTCTCTATCAGTTTGGCGACGGACTGCAGTGCACCTATGCCAATGCCCTGCGCGGACTGGCGTGCATGAAACCGCTGATGCGTGCCTCTATCGTGGCATACATCGGCGTGTCTATCCCGTTGAGCTGGCTGTTGGGAATTGTGTTCGGTGGCGGTCTTCTGGGTGTGTGGTCGGCTTTTCCCGTGTGCCTGTTTGTGGCAGGAATACTCTATCTGCGCATCTTCAGGCGGTTGGTGGCAGAGGGAAAACAGAGATAATCAACCGTTTTTCTGCAAGAACAGGTGCAGGGCCTGGCGAATACTGCGCAGGCCAAACTGCTCGGTATGTATATCGCGCAGGGGCACCCACATGCACTCCTCCACATCGTCGTTGGCGTGCAGTTCGGCTCCCTCTTCCACGGTGCAGCGGAAAAACATGTCGAGCGTGTGGATGTCAATACCAGAATAATGGTAGATATTGGGCACGCTAAACAGGTATTGGCACGAGGTGATGTCCAGTCCTGTTTCCTCTTTCACCTCTCGGGCCATGGCCTCTTCTCCCGTTTCGTTCATATCCACAAAGCCTCCAGGCAGGTCCAGTGTGCCTTTGGCTGGTTCCTTGCCCCGCCTTGCCACCAGCAGTTCGCCCTGCTTGTTCAGGATAAAGGCTGCCGTGGCTGAGCATGCGTTCATATAATATACAAAGCCGCAGTTGTCACATTTCTTGCTCTTCTCGTTGTTCACCATAAAGTGCTTGCTGCCGCATTTGGGGCAATAGGCAAATTTTTCCAGAGGGTGCATCATGTCTTGGTTTTTGATGGGTTCTATTGCGATTGTGTTGAATGATGGTGCAATAATACGAATTTTTTTTTACCTTTGCAAGCGTTGTGCGACAGAATAGTGAGCGAAAATGAATCCTTCAGTACCCTGTCGCCGGATAAAATCAAGTAAAAACACCCATTGATGTTATGAAGAAATCACTCTTGTTGCTCCTCTTTTCCGTGGTTGTGCTGGGCGCCATGGCTGTTAAAAAACCTATTGTGATGAATCTGTGGCCCGCAGGAGCACCACACAAGAGTGCCGATGCTGCCGACACTGCCAAGGTGTATGTGTATCTGCCCGATGCTGCCAAGGCCACGGGCAAGGCGGTGGTGATATGTCCTGGCGGTGGCTATGTGGGGCTTTCTATGGGGCACGAGGGCAAGGACTGGGCTCCCTATCTCAACAAGATGGGTGTGGCTGCCATTGTGCTGAAATACCGACTGCCTCATGGCGACAAGCGCATACCCTTGGAGGATGCTGAAGAGGCGGTGAAACTGGTGAGACTGATGGCTAAGTCATGGCATATAGACCCGCAAAAGGTGGGCATCATGGGCTTTTCTGCCGGTGGTCATCTGGCATCGGTGGTTGCCACGCAGGCACGTGGAGAGTCGGCACCCAACTATCAACTGCTGTTCTATCCCGTTATCACCATGGACCCTGGCTACACCCACAAGGTCACCATGACCCAGTTCCTTGGCGAGCACCCAAGTAAGAAGAATGTGCGCACCTATAGCAGTGACCAGCAGGTGAGCCGTGTCACACCACGTGCTTTCATTGCACTCTGCGACGACGACATGGATGTGCTGCCCGCCAATGGGGTGAACTATTACCTGGAGTGCTACCGCCACGATGTGCCTGCCACCCTGCATGTGTATCCCTCTGGAGGCCATGGCTGGGGATGCAAGCCCGACTTTGCCGCCCATATCCAGTTGATGCTCGACCTTGAGCTGTGGTTCAGAAGCTTTTGAGCATTTTTTTTGAGGATAGCGGGTTATTTTTGGGAAGCCAAATACTTCCCTTATTTATACAGCTCCCCCAACACATCTGGTGAGCGCAGTTCAGG
>CALZNR010000104.1 GCA_945827565.1 uncultured Prevotella sp. | reverse complement strand
GGTCATAGACATCGTTGCTGACATCCATGAGCGTGACCATCCGCTTGTCGGCAAGGCGCACCGTGCGCCTCAGCTGGAACATGGCACCTTCTATCTGCATGGCGGTATAGCCGGCATCGGTCAGATAGGCCTCGACCTCTGACTCTATGATGGGTGAGTTGGCTTTGCCGAGGCAATTCACCTTTGCTCCCTTGGCATACTGCAAATTGCCGAGGTACTTGTACTTCAGCTTTTCCAGAAACAACGCCACAATTTCGTTCTGGTATTGCCTTTCAAGATCTTCTATATAGTCTGCCATATACTAAATCGGATATTCGTTTAACCTTGTCTTTATCTGCTGCCATGTAGGCAAATGAGTGTCCATCAGCCGTCTGAAACGGTCGGTATGGTTGCGCTCTATGAGGTGGGTCATCTCGTGGGCTACCACGTATTCCATACACTCGACGGGCTTTTTCGCCAACTCTACATTGAGGAATACCACCCCCTTGGAGGGTGAGCAACTGCCCCAACGTGATGCCATCTGACGCAATTCCCATCGGGAAGGGGCAACACCGAGAATCGCCTGCCACTTGGCAATCAGGCGTGTGAAGATGGGCAGTGTCTGCTCCTTATACCAGGAATAGAGTGTCTGGCGGATATGGTCAGCGGACGTGTCCCGATGCACATCCACTACGATATAGTCGCCCTCGATATGGACTGAGTAGGCTCCTGACGGACGACGGTTGACCTTCAGCCGGTATTTCGTCCCTTTGAAGTAGTGAGTTTCACCTGATATGTATTCACGTTCGGGAAGTCTGTTGTAGGAAGAGAGCATCTCGCGCTTTTCCTCAATCCACACCCATTTCTGGAGAATATACATGCGGATGCGCTCCTCTCCATAACCATTGGGCACAGAGACATGCACCCTGCCATCGGGAGGATAGACAGAGAGGTGTACATTCTTTATGCACTTGTATTCCACTTCTATTTCCAGACCATTTACCGTCATAAGCTACTCCTTGTTGCTGTGTAAAAGCGACTTAACATCCACATCCAGGATGTTCGCTATCTGTGTGAGCATCCTTAGGTCGGGCTGTGAGGTATTGGTACACCATTTCGATACGGTTGTAGGATTTACCCCTACCTGTTCTGCCAACCATTTGTTGGTTCGCTTCTTTTCTGCCAGGACGATTTTCAGCCTATTGATATCTTCCATTTTACTCATATTGTTATTTCAGATGTAAAGATAATGAATTTGAACGATATTTAATGAAGCCGAACTTGATTTCTTGTTAAAATGTATCGAAAACGCACAAAAAAAGACAGTAAGAACGCTTGTTTTGTCTTTCTGCCCGATATTTTTACGCCAACCTCAGGTGCCGATTTTTGCAAAATAGCACTGTCTTTGCCCCTGATCATTGCAAAGCAGTAGTGTTCATCTGTCATGGCACGATGGTGTGTAAACAGTTTTACAAAGTGGTGAGCAATATTGTAAGTGTTGTTTATTTTTTATAAATTTGCACGCAAGAAACTGGAGCTATGTCATGCTCCCGGCATGGAGCAGATGGATGAAACGGATTTGAAGGTTCATCCTTGCTGAGGGCTGAGGGCTGAGAACACAACGGAAAAATGATGAGAAAAGAGAGAGTAGCCAAGGGCTTGAAGATAGGCTTTGTATATCTGATGTGCGCCACCCTGCTGTTTGCAGTGCAGTTGGGCCTGTTTATGAATAGTATTGTTGCCTCGGTGATGGACTTCACGGGGTGGATGTTCTTCATCACCTCTTGTGTTTCTCATGCTGCCTGTCTGGCGCTTGTTCCGTTTCTGCTGCTCTATATCCCATTGTGCCTGTGCGGCCAGTGGAAATGGGGGGGGGTAAGCCTCATCACCTTCGTATCTGTTGTGAGCCTGCTGCTGTTTCTCGATATGCAGGTCTTCAACATCTACCGCTTCCACATCAACGGCTTTGTGCTGAATATGGTGTTCAGTCCTCACGCCACAGATATCTTCACCTTTGACACAATGCTGTATGTCAAAGAAATTCTTCTGTTCCTGATTCTCATAGGCATCTGCATAGCGCTGTGGTGGCTCTCGCTGCGCTTCTTCCGTCTCTGCCGTCGCCGCATGGTGGTGTGCGCACTGGGACTGATGATAGGCTGCACCCTTTACGCCCACCTCTACCACATCTATGCCTCTTACATCCAGCAGCCGTCGGTGATCAAGAGCCAGCGCCTGCTGCCCTATTATTTTCCCACCACCGCCCTGGGCTTGATGTACGACATGGGCATCCCTATGGTGGAGCGCACAGAACTTATGGAGGATGTGGGGCAGTTGCAGGGCGACATCAACTATCCGCTGCATCCGCTCGTGGTGAGCGACACCCTGAAGCAGCGACCCAACATAGTGATGGTGCTGATAGACTCGTGGAACAAGCGGGCACTCGACTCTGTGTGTATGCCCCATGTGTGGAACTATGCCCAGCAGCATGTGTACTACTCCAACCACTTCAGCTGTAGCAATGGCACGCGCAGTTCGGTGTTCAGCCTGTTTTTCTCGCTGCCATCCTATTACTGGGACGTGTTCGAATCGGGCAAGGTGAGCCCGCTTTTCATCAAAGAGCTGCTACGGGGCGGATGGAAGTGCCAGGTCTATCCCAGTGCCTCGCTCATAGAGCCTCCCTTCTATCGTGTGGTGTTTCAGGATATACCCAATCTGAACGTATCTACAGAGGGAAACACGGTGTGGCATCACGACCGCAACCTCACCAACCAGTTTATCGCCGACATGCGCCAGCACGTTGCCCATGGCGAGCCCTTCTTCTCACTGCTGTTCTATGATCTGCCTCACAGCTATTCCCTGCCAGAGGAGAAGTTGAAAACCTTTACCCCTTGCTGGCCCTATGCCGACTATACCAAACTGTCGAACGACACCGACCCCACAGAATTCTTCAACCTCTATCGAAACTGCTGTTACGAGGTGGACCTGATGCTCAAGGATGTGTTCACATCATTGGAAGAGGCGGGAGTGGCCAACAACACCATCGTGATGATTACCGGCGACCACGGGCAGGAGTTTAACGAGAACAAGAAAAACTACTGGGGCCACAATGGCAACTTCTCCAAATGGCAGATAGGAGTGCCGCTGGTGTGCCGTTTTGCGGGCGACAGGCACGCCGCAGGCATACGCCACCACCGCACCACCCACTACGACCTTGTGCCCACGCTGATGCAAGAGGCGATAGGGGTTAGCAATCCCACTGCTGACTACAGCATGGGGCATCATCTGGAGAACCGCTGTGGCAGAAACTGGCATGTGGTGGGCAGCGAACTGAACTATGCCTTCATCGTGGATGGCGACACCATTCTTGAGAAGACGCCAGAGGGAGGTATGGAGGTGACCGACGCCCAACTGAACCCTGTGAAAAACTACCGCATTGACAGCAAGGCATTCCGAGAGGCCGTGGAGCGCCTGAACAGTTTTATGAAGTAACGGGCAAAACACACCTGTGCTTGTTCTGAGCCACTTTTTTCTCGCTGTAGATTATAATGAAGCCCGCAGCGAAATCGTGCGTTAGAACGAAAATCTCGAAATATACATTGGTTATCAAGTAGTTACAAGCCTAAAAACAATGAATTACAGACCAGTATAGTGTCTGATTGACATGAAAACAGTCCGAAGGATGTTACATTTCCGTTAATTCTTGAAAAAAAGTGGGGCATCCCATTTTTTTTTCGTATGTTTGCAATAACAAGGCAGGGGCCGCATCAGTAACAAAGCAACAATGACGGAACCCACCTTGAAATACATGCTACACCAAAACGGTACGACTATGGGAAAAAAGAAAGGCGGAAAACGCATCACCAAGAAACAGATAGTGGAAATGCTGGAAGGCTTTTTCCAAAACAATCCAGGCGAAACCTTTAGTTTTAAACAGATATTCAAGGCACTCAAGTTGGTGACACACCCCATGAAGATGCTTGCCATCGACGTGATGGAGGAAATGGCATGGGACGACTTTCTGACCAAAGTGAGCGAAAACCAATACCGACTTAACACCAAGACCCAACTGCAAGAGGGCACCTTCAGGCGCAAAGCCAACGGCAAGAACTCGTTCATCCCCGATGATGGCAGTCAGCCAGTGTTTGTGGCAGAGCGCAACTCTATGAGTGCTCTTGACGGCGACAGGGTGCAGGTGGCCTTCATGGCTCGCCGAGAAAAGCATATCAAAGAGGCAATGGTGACCGCCATACTGCAACGCAAACGCACCGAGTTTGTGGGAAAACTGAGGGTGGAGAAAGACCTGGCTGTGCTGGTGACACCCGACAACCTGCTGGCACACGACATCATCATACCCAAAAGCAAGCTCAAAGGCGGTAAAACCGACGACAAGGTGGTGGTGAAGGTGACACAATGGCCCGATGCAGAACACAAGAACATGACAGGAACAGTGATAGACATTTTAGGAAAACAGGGGGAGAACAATGCCGAGATGCACGCCATACTGGCACAGTACGGACTGCCCTACAAATATCCCAAAGAGGTGGAGGCTGCCGCAGAAAAGATAAATGCCGAGATAACCCCACAGGATATTGCCGAACGAGAGGACTTCCGAGAGGTATATACCTGCACCATCGACCCCAAAGATGCCAAAGACTTTGACGATGCCCTGTCTGTCCGCCTCACCGACAGCGGACTGTGGGAGGTGGGTGTGCACATCGCCGATGTGTCGCACTACGTGAAAGAAGGCTCCATCATAGACAAAGAGGCACAGAAGCGTGCCACCAGCGTGTATTTGGTGGACAGAACCATCCCCATGCTGCCCGAACGCCTCTGCAACTTTATCTGCTCACTGCGCCCCGACGAGGAGAAACTGGCCTACAGCGCCATCTTTGAACTGGACCACGAGGCAGAGATAAAACGCTGGCATCTGGCACACACCGTGATAAAGAGCAACCGCCGCTTTGCCTACGAAGAGGTGCAGCAAATCATAGAACAGCACCGTGGCGACACCGAGGAGCAACGCAAGGCACTTTCACAGCAAGACCAACTGCTGCTGCAATTAGACGCACTGGCAAAGAAACTGAGAGAGAAAAGATTTAAAAACGGAGCGGTGAAGTTTGACAGAGAAGAACTGCACTTTGACGTGGACGAGACAGGCAAGCCCATACGCTGCTACTTCAAGAAATCGCTCGATGCCAACCAACTTATCGAGGAATTTATGCTGCTGGCAAACAAAACAGTGGCAGAGAGCGTGGGCAAGGTGAAGAAAGGCACCAAGGCAAAGACCATACCCTATCGTGTGCACGACCAGCCCGACCCCACCAAACTGGAAACCCTGAGAACCTTTGTCACCAAGTTTGGCTATAAGCTCAAAACCACAGGCACCAAAGGAGCCATCTCCAAAAGTCTGAACCAACTGATGGACGGATGCGCAGGCCACAAAGAGCAGCGACTGATAGAAACGGTGGCACTGAGAGCCATGATGAAAGCCAAATACTCCGTGCACAACATAGGGCACTACGGACTGGCTTTCGACTATTACACACACTTCACTTCCCCCATCAGGCGCTATCCCGACACCATGGTGCACCGCCTGCTGACACGCTACCAGCAAGGAGGACGCTCTGCCAACAAAGACCACTACGAAGAACTCTGCGAGCACTGCAGCGACATGGAGTTAGTGGCACAGAATGCCGAGCGCGACAGCATTAAATACAAGATGGTGGAGTTTATGGAAGACAAGATCTGTCTCTTATACACATCTCCGAGCCCACGAGACAGGCAGA
>CALZNR010000103.1 GCA_945827565.1 uncultured Prevotella sp. | reverse complement strand
AAATAATGGTTATGGCGGCTTCCTTGTGTGTGGCCATGTCTTTCGTAGGCTGTAAGTCAAGTGAAAGTGCGTATAAAAAGGCGTACGAGAAGGCAAAGGCTCAGGAGGCTTCACAAGCACCAGCAGAGCAGATACAAGAACAAAGTGCAGTGGTGACGCCTGTAGAGGAAAAACCTGTTACAGAGGTGAGAATTGTGGATAATGCTGACAATGTGCAGGTGCGCCAGGAAAAAGTATCTGTGGTCAATGGATCGGGACTGAAGAACTATAGCGTTGTTGTGGGCGCTTTCTTGAGCAGAGCTAATGCCGAGGGATTGCAGCAGCAACTGCGTGATGCAGGATATGATGCTCAGCTGGTGAAGAATGAAGAGCGCAACATGTTCCGTGTTGTAGTAGCCACATTTGACAGCAAAGCAGATGCCGCAGCCAGTAGAAATGAATTCAGGACGAAGTATCCTGATGCTTGGTTGCTCTATAATGCACAGTAAAACGATTTTTCTCTTCTGTAAGAGCGTTTTTTGAACCATAGTACTGTGGCGAGAATCCTGGCAGTTGATTACGGAAAGAAGAGAACTGGATTGGCAGTGACCGACCCCCTGCAACTCATTGCAGGAGGATTGGCCACTGTTCCTACAGCCGAGTTGAGCGCCTTTTTGACTGACTATTTTTCAAGAGAAGAGGTGGAGTTGGTAGTTGTGGGGGAACCGCGACAAAATGACGGGAGCCCCAGCGAAAACTTTGCTCGTGTCAAGCAGTTTGCTGCTTCTTTCAGGAAGAGATTTCCGAACATCCCGCTCGAGTTCTATGATGAACGCTTTACTTCTGTGTTGGCACATCATGCCATATTAGAGGGATGCCAGAAGAAAAAAACAAGACAAGACAAGGCTCTGGTAGATGAGGTCAGTGCCACAATTATACTGCAAGACTACATGTCTTCTCAAAAATTTCAACTAAGGAAGAAAACTTAAAAATGATTTTACCGATTTATATTTATGGTCAGCCAGTGCTGCGAAAGGTTGCGGAAGATATTACAGCGGATTACCCAGGACTAACTGATTTTATCAAAGACATGTGGGACACATTGGCAGAGTCAGAAGGTATTGGTTTGGCTGCTCCGCAAGTGGGAAGAGCCGTTAGGATAGTTGTGATTGACCTGGATGTGCTGTCAGAGGATTTGCCCGAATACAAGGGCTTTAAAAAGGTGTTTATCAATCCCCATATTGTGGAGTATGACGACACCCATACCGATGTGTCGGAAGAGGGATGCCTCAGTCTGCCTGCCATCCATGAGCGGGTTCAACGGCCTACGCGCATCCACGTCACATATTTGGACGAGCAGATGCAACCGCACGATGAGTGGGTGCAGGGCTATCTGGCAAGAGTGATGCAACATGAATTTGACCATCTGGAAGGCAAGGTATTTGTTGACCGCATATCTCCGTTACGTAAACAGCTTATCAAGAGTAAGCTGAGGGCTTTGCTGCAAGGACGTTTTCGTTGTGGATACAAGACAAAGTTGGCTGCAAGATGATGCGTTTTTTCATACTTCTTGTATATTCATTCTTACATCTATCAGCATTTTCACAATACAACACCGAGCGATTACTGATGATAGGGCGCAGCGCGCTCTATTACGAGGATTATGTGCTTTCTATCCAGTATTTCAATCAGGCGATAAGTGCCAAACCTTATCTCTATGAGCCATGGTTCTTCCGTGGGTTGGCAAAGTACTATCTGGAAGATTTTCTTGGCGCAGAGACTGATTGTACCAAGGCCATAGAGCGTAATCCCTATGTTGTCAACAATTACGAATTGAGAGCCATTGCTCGCATCAAGAGAAACGATTTCCGAGGGGCTGCCGATGATTACAGCAGAGCCATCACCTATGCCCCAGACAACCAAAACCTGTGGCACAACCGAGTGCTGTGCCATATTCAGAGCAAGAACTATCGCCAAGCCATCACAGAGCTTGATACAATATCCCACAGATGGTCGAACTATGCTCCTGCCTATAGCATGAGGGCCGAGGTGCTGCTGTTGCAGAAAGATACAGTACAAGCCCTGGAAGCACTGAACAAAAGCATAGAGATTGATGAGTATGATGGGGCGGTATGGGCAACCAAAAGCAACATATACCTGAGCAAAGAGCAATGGAAGTCAGCAGAAGAGGCACTGAACAAGGCGATTCATTTGAAACCCAAGCAATCAGGTTATTATATCAACAGAGCCTTGGCACGGCTGAAGCAGAACAATCTGCGTGGTGCCATGGCAGACTATGACACAGCGTTGGATATAGACCCCAATAACTATTTGGGACACTATAACCGAGGCTTGTTGCGAGCACAGGTGGGAGATGACAACAGAGCTATAGAAGACTTTGATTTTGTGTTGACTGTTGAACCCAATAACTACATGGCGCTTTTCAACCGTGCTTTGCTGCTTGAAACCACAGGAGACCTGAAAAAAGCCATTGACGACTATACAACAATCATTGGACAGTATCCGAACTTCTGGGCTGGTTTGGAGCATCGTGCCGCATGTTATCGAAAACTGGGCATGGCAAAAAAAGCAGAACAGGATGAGTTTCGTGTATATAAAGCGCAGTTGTACAAACACTTGTATGGCATACAGCCCAGATTGAACAAGGAACAATTGCGAAAGCGGAGTGATGATGACTTGGATAAATACAACCAGATTGTGGTTGCCGACGAGCAAGAGGAAGTGCATGAATACAAGAACGAGTACAGAGGAAAAGTGCAGAACCGAAAAGTGGATATGACTTTCAAGCCTATGTATGCCATGTCGTTTCAGAGTGCGCAAAGTGAGGTTAAACGCTATGTGCCGTATGCTCCAGAAATTGAAGAAATCAACCACCAGAGTCCGTATGGCAAAAAGATTTATGTTTCATGCGATGTGCCTGCACTCACCGAGAAAGAGTCAAAGGAATACTTTGATTACATTGCCCTCCTTTCGGAACAAGCAGGAAAAATGGAGAGCTCAAAGTTGACAGGTGTGCTGTTTCAAAGAGCAATAGCCTATGCCGTAACACAGAATTTTGATGAGGCCAAAGACGATTTGTCGGCTTGTATTCAGTCAGACAGCAGCATGGTGGTGGCATATTGGCAGCGTGCTCTTTGCTATGCCAAACAGGCTAACTTCCTCAAATCTCAAGGAAAGGAGCACCAACTGATGCTTACTATGGCTGTAAACGATTTGACGGCTGCCATACATCTCAATCAGCAGAATCCTTATCTGTATTACAATCGTGCCAATGTGTATGTGATGCTCAATGACATTGCCCGTGCGGTGGATGATTATTCGCGTGCCATTGTCTTGGATAAAAATATGGCAGAGGCATATTACAACCGCGGTATAGCGCGTATTCGATTGTCGCACAAGGCACAGGGAATACAGGATTTAAGCAAGGCAGGAGAATTGGGGCTGTATGAAGCCTACAGCATTCTCAAGCAGACAGCGAAATAATTTTAGAAATCTTTGCTGATGTTACAGATTTAAACGCTAATTTTGTAACCGCAAAACAAACATATATTGTAGATATGATAAACATTCAATTTCCGGACGGTTCTGTTCGTTCGTATGAACAAGGCGTGACCGGGCTTCAGATTGCCGAAAGCATTTCACCTGCTTTGGCACGCGACGTTATCGCTTGCGGTGTGAACGGTGAAACAGTAGAGTTAAACCGACCTATCAATGAGGATTCTTCCATAGCTTTGTACAAGTGGGAAGATGAGGAGGGAAAGCATGCGTTCTGGCACACTTCGGCGCATTTGCTGGCAGAAGCATTGCAGGAGTTGTATCCTGGAATCCAGTTCGGCTTTGGTCCTGCCATTGAGAACGGCTTCTTCTATGATGTGTTGCTTCCTAATGGAGAGAGTATCAAGGAAGGAGATTTTCCACAGATAGAAGCCAAAATGAAGGAACTGGCTGGCAAGAAAGAGCCTGTGGTGCGCAAGGAAGTGGCAAAGGCTGACGCATTGAAAGAGTTTGCTGCGGCAGGTCAGTCCTACAAGTGCGAACACATAGAACAGGATTTGGAAGATGGATCTATTACCACCTATACACAAGGTTCTTTTACAGATTTGTGTAAGGGTCCGCATTTGCTCAATACAGGTGCAATCAAGGCTGTGAAACTGACAAGTGTGGCAGGTGCCTTTTGGCGCGGAGATGCCAATCGTGAGCAGATGCAGCGTCTTTATGGCATTTCGTTCCCCAAGAAAAAAATGCTTGATGAGTACTTGGTGATGATTGAAGAGGCAAAGAAGAGAGACCATCGAAAGATAGGTAAGGAAATGGAGCTTTTCATGTTCTCTGAGAAAGTGGGTAAGGGACTGCCCATCTGGTTGCCCAAAGGTACCGAACTGCGTCTCCGCCTGCAAGATCATTTACGCAAGGTGCAGAAGAGATTTGGCTATCAGGAGGTGATAACCCCTCATATTGGTTCTAAAAATCTTTATGTCACCAGTGGTCATTATGCGCACTATGGCAAGGACTCGTTTCAGCCCATCCACACTCCAGAGGAGGATGAAGAGTATATGCTCAAACCCATGAACTGTCCGCATCACTGTGAGATATTTGCCTGGAAGCCTCGCTCGTACAAGGATCTTCCCTTGCGCATTGCTGAGTTTGGCACCGTGTATCGTTATGAGCAGAGTGGCGAGTTACATGGACTTACCCGTGTACGTTCGTTCACACAAGATGATGCCCACTTGTTCTGCCGTCCAGATCAGGTGAAGCAGGAATTCCTCAATGTGATGGACATTATTCAGATTGTGCTTACCGCCTTTGGATTTAACTTTGAGGCTCAGATCTCGTTGCGCGACCCTAACGACCATGAGAAGTATGTGGGTAGCGATGAGGATTGGGCTCGCTCAGAAGCTGCGATTGTAGAGGCTTGTAGAGAAAAGGGGTTGAATGCCAAAATTGAGTATGGAGAGGCTGCATTCTATGGTCCAAAACTCGACTTTATGATAAAAGATGCAATTGGACGCCGCTGGCAGTTGGGTACTATTCAGGTAGATTACAACCTGCCCAAACGTTTCCAGTTGGAATATACTGACGAGGATAACACCAAAAAGACACCCGTGATGATACATCGTGCTCCTTTTGGTTCTATGGAGCGTTTCTGTGCTGTGCTGATAGAGCATACAGCGGGTCATTTCCCCTTGTGGCTCACTCCCGATCAGGTGGCTATTCTTCCAATATCAGAGAAATACAATGACTATGCGCATCAGGTGGCTCAATACTTCGACAAAGTGGGGGTGCGTGCTACCATAGATGACAGAAACGAGAAGATAGGTCGTAAGGTGCGCGACAATGAATTGAAACGTGTGCCATACATGGTGATTGTTGGTGAGAAAGAACAGGCAGATGGAACCGTGGCAGTTCGTCCTCAGGGAGGTGGCGAGCAGTCTGTGATGAGCATGGAGGATTTTGCCAAGAAAATCAATGATGAAGTGGCAGAGATGACCAAGGATTTCTAAAGCCGCTTATCTATAATCTATCAAAAAGCCGTAAAAGGGAGAAACAAGACATGGTTCCCTTTTATGGCTTTTCTTGTTTTGATGTGGCAATAAACAAGGAATCCCTCTAACTAAGGATGAACCTTGATATTCACGGCCGATTGATAGGTTCGACCGTTCTTTTCAGGGGGAGACTACTGGCATTTTGATTGTCCGTCGGGGTGCGTGGTCATCAACAACCCATCTTCTGTCTCTTATACACATCTCCGAGCCCACGAGACAGGCAGAAATCTC
>CALZNR010000102.1 GCA_945827565.1 uncultured Prevotella sp. | reverse complement strand
CATGGAAAGAGCTGATTGCCGACTGCCTGAACACCATGGAACTCATGGATGCACAGGTGGCTTTTCTGCCACTGGGCGGATGCGGCAACAACTGGACCGACTCACTGCCCCTGCGACGCGAGGTGGTGGCACGCCTGCACGAGGCTGGAGAAATGGCAAAGGCACGAGGCATGGTGATAGGCATAGACACCCCGCTGAATGCTGCCGACAACATTGATCTGCTCCGCGAAATACAATCAGACGGCATACGCATCTTCTATAAATTCCAGACTGCCATTGAACACAAGAGAAACATTGCCAAAGAACTGAAGAAGTTGGGCAGGGAGCGCATCTGCGCCATCCACGCCAGCAACACAGACGGGGTGTTGCTGAGAAACGACAAAGCCATCAACATGAAGAAGATAAAGACCACGCTGGACAAAATGAACTGGAGCGGATGGCTCTTTGTGGAACGCAGCAGGGACGTCAAAGATGTGCGCAACGTGAAAAGGAACTACGGAGAGAATGTAAAATACCTAAAAGAAATAATGCAATGAAACACTTATTATCTTTCATCGTGATGCTGCTGACTGTCATCAGCGGCCATGCACAAACCATTACACTGAACAGCGAAGGCAGGGCTGCCGATTATGTACAGAGCATCCTGGGGCGCGCTGCCAAAGTGGCGAAAACCCTACAGATAGAAGGCACCGGCAAGGGCACTCAAGTAACCCACATTGTGGCCAACAGATACTTTGAGCTGAACGACATCTATGCTGAAAGAGACAGCTTGAAGAAACAGGCATCAGCACTGACCGGCGACGCCAAAAAGAAAGCACAGGACGAAGCGGAAAATCTGAAAGACAAGAAACTGTATCGCACTCACTTCGGCTTTATTGCCCAACTGGCACTGTTTCTCAACGACACTGAGATAGAAACAGTGAAAGACGTGATGACCTACAACGTGGTGAATGTGACCTACAAGGCACAGCTGGACATGATACCCACACTCAAGGAAGAGGAGAAAGTGCAGATCCTGGCATGGCTCAAAGAGGCAAGGGAGTATGCCATTGATGCTGAGAGTTCCAAAAAGAAGCATGAGACCTTTGGCAAGTACAAGGGACGCATCAACAACTACCTGAGCAAGCGCGGCTACAACCTGACCAAGGAACGTGAAGAATGGAAAAAAAGAGTTGAAGCACGAGGAGAACGGTTATGAACATCAAAGTACTTTTCACCACCGCTGCATTGGCATGCTGCCATGCAGCAAGCACCATAGCAGCAGACATCGTGGTTAGACCCGGTGAGTTCACCATCGAGAACGCATTGCAGCAGGCACGCGAAGAGAGAAGACTGAACGGCACCGAAGACATCCGCATAGTACTCACCGAAGGAGTATATCACCTATGTCAGCCCATCATGGTAAGAGCAGAAGACAACGGCATCAAGATGGTGGCACAGGGCAATGTGACGGTGAGCGGCGGAGTGAATATCACCAACTGGCGCAAACAGGGCAAACTGTATGTGGCGGATGTGCCCGAGTTTAACGGCAGGCCCATAGCGTTCAGACAGTTGTGGGTGAACGGGAAAAAGGCTGTAAGGGCAAGAGACGTGAAGCATTTCGACGAGATGTATCGCATACTGAGCATGGACAAAAGCAAGGAGACTCTCTATGTTCCTGCCAACGCAGTAAAGAAGATAGCCAAGGCAAAAGACGCCGAGATGGTGCTGCACGAGATGTGGTGCGTGGCAAACCTGCGCATCAAGCATGTGCAAATGATGGGCGACAGCGCTGCCGTTACCTTTCATCAGCCCGAGAGTCATGTACACTTCAAGCACCCATGGCCGTCGCCCATGGTAACCAGCGATGGGCACAACTCAGCCTTCTATATCACCAATGCCAAGGAACTGCTGGACCAAGAGGGCGAGTGGTATCTGGACTACCGTGCAGGCAAGGTGTACTACATGCCTCGCCCTGGTGAGAACATGGCAAAGGCAGAGGTGACCGTACCGGCACTGGAGACGTTGATGAAGGTGGAGGGCACACCCGAGAACAGGGTAAAAGGCATCACCTTTGAAGGTATTACCTTTGCCTATACCACATGGATGCGCCCCTCTATATGCGGTCATGCCCCCCTGCAGGCTGGCATGTATATGACCGAGGCATACAAACTGCGCCCCAAGATGATACGCCCCAACGGCGACCATAAATTAGACAATCAGGGATGGGTGGGACGCCCCGCAGCCGCCATACTGGTGAACGGAGCTGATGACATCCACTTCAAAAAGTGCAGGTTTGAACATCTGGCATCCACAGGAGTGGATTACCATCTCTACACCAAAGGAGGCAGCATAGACCGCTGCACCTTTACCGACATTGGAGGCAACGGCATTGTGGCAGGCACCTTTGGAGGAGAGGCACACGAAGCCCACCTGCCATACCTGCCGAAAGACATGGACATCGTGTGCACGGCACTTCATATCACCAACAATCTCATCACCAACGTAACCAATGAAGACTGGGGATGCGTGGGAATTGCCGCAGGCTACGTGAGAGACATCAAGATATGCCACAACGAGATAAGTGAGGTGTCATATACGGGCATCAGCATGGGATGGGGATGGAACCAACAGCCATGTGCCATGGCAAACAACCTGGTAGATGGCAACCTGATACACCACTATGCCAAGCACATGTACGACACCGCAGGCATCTACACGCTCGGAGCACAGCCACACAGCTTTATTCAAAACAATGTGGTACGCGACATCTACACCCCACCCTATGCGCACGACCCCAACCACTGGTTTTACCTATACACCGATGAGGGGTCATCGTGCATCACCGTGAGGAACAACTGGACCCCCACAGAAAAATACCTGAAGAATGCCAACGGACCCTGCAACATCTGGGAGAACAACGGTCCACAGGTGGCCGACAGCATCAAGGCAAAGGCTGGCATTATGAAATGAACCAAAGAAGAATAAAAACCAACAGAAAATACAATCTCTATGAAACTGACAAACCTGATTCTTGCCTCTATGGTGGCAATGAGCCTCTGCATGGAAGCACAAGCCGCACCAAACACACAAAAGCAAACTGTCAAGGTGGTGGTGGATAAGAAGCACTGCGTGCCTCAAACCGAATATGCCGCACAAATACTGGAAAGGAAGATAGGCTCCCTGCCCAAAGGATGGAAGATAAATGTCAGCACATCAGACGACAAATCGCTTGCTGCCGAGGGATTCAGCATCCGCAAGAAAGGAAAGACCATACACATCATAGGCAACGATGCATCAGGTGCCATCTACGGAGCCAACCGCTTGGTGGACTACTACATACAGCATGGCACAATAGATATACAAGAGCCCATCATCGAGGCACCAGAGATGCTGATGAGAGGTGCCTGCGTGGGCTTGCAGAAAACAGTGTATCTGCCTGGTCATAAAGTATATGAGTACCCCTATACACCTGAGAACTTCCCTTGGTTCTATGACAAAGAACTATGGATAAAGTACCTGGACATGCTGGCAGAGAACAACATGAACAGCGTATATCTGTGGAACGGGCATCCCTTTGCCTCGTTAGTGAAACTGAAGGACTATCCCTTTGCACCCGAAGTGGATGACGCTACGATGGACAAGAATCAGGAGATGTTCACCTTTCTCACTACCGAGGCTGGTCGCAGAGGCATGAAGGTGATTCAGATGTTCTACAATATCCTCGTTTCAAAACCCTTTGCCGACCACTACGGTATCAGCACGCAAGACAGGAACCGCCCTATCACTCCGCTCATCAGCGACTACACCCGCAAAAGCATTGCCGCCTTTGTAGAGAAATATCCCAACGTGGGTTTTCTGGTGTGTCTGGGAGAGGCAATGGCCACTATCGATGACGACGTAAAATGGATGAACGAGACCATCATCCCGGGTATCAGAGACGGACTGAAGGCATCGGGCAGACAAGACGAACCGCCCATCATCCTGCGCTCACACGACACCGACGGTCCAAGGGTGCTGCACGAGGCACTGCCCCTGTACAAGAATATCTACACCATGAGCAAATACACGGGAGAATCGCTCACCACCTATCAACCCGGAGGACCATGGGGAGAGACACACCAGCAACTGGCAGCCGCTGCGCCCATACATATAGAGAACGTGCATATCTTAGCCAATCTGGAGCCTTGGCGCTGGGCATCGCCCACCTTCGTCAAGAAAACGATGGACGCCATGCACCGTGTGCACCATGCCAAAGGTCTGCACCTGTATCCGCAAGCCAGCTACTGGGACTGGCCCTACACTGCCGACAAACTGCCCAACGGAGAACGTATGCTACAGATTGACCGTGACAAGATGTGGTATGCTGTGTGGGGAAGATATGCCTGGAAGAACGAGCACACCGATGATATGAGCTACTGGCAGAAGGTGGTGGCACAGGAATACGGCACCGATGAGCACACCGCACAGCAGATTATCAAGGCACTCGACGAGAGTGGGGAGATAGCACCCAAACTGCTGCGCCGCTTCGGCATCACCGAGGGCAACCGCCAGTGTCTGCTCTTAGGAATGAAGATAAGCCAGTTGGTAAATCCCTATAAATACACCATCTATCCCGGATTCTACGAGAGCTGCGGACCTGCTGGAGAAAAACTGATAGAGTATGTGGAGAAGGAATGGAAGGGAGAAAAGCACCATGGCGAACTGCCCTTGGACATTGTGGAGCAATGTGTGAAGCATGGCGACAATGCAGTGGAAGCTCTGAAGGGACTGAGCAGCAAAATCACCCGAAACAAAGCAGCATACGAACGTTTGGCAAACGACATGCAGTGCTATCGCGATTTTGCCTACTCGTTTAAATACAAGGTGCTGGCGGCACAACAAGTGCTCAACTACAAGTGGACCCACGAAACAGCCTATCTGGAAAAGGCCGTGCCACTGCTGCAAAAGAGCAACAACTACTACTGCCAACTGGTGGAGCACACCCAAGACACCTATCTCTATGCCAACAGTATGCAGACGGCACAGCGACGTATTCCCATCGGGGGCGACAACGGCCACTTCAAGACATGGGAGGAGATGATGCCCGTGTATGAGGAAGAGCTGAGTTGCCTGCAAGAGCATATCAAACGACTCACCACCCCCGACTCTGGAGAAGCAGAGAAGATAAAGAATCCTGTGGCAAAGAATGTGCAGGTGAAGTTGCTCAGCAACTATCCCATGGTAAAGATGGAAAAGGGTGTAAAACTGTTTGAAAACCGAGATGAAGCCATCGACTCCATGGCAGCAGAACTGACAGAGATGAAAGCACTGGTGCTGAACAGAGACACCACCCGCATCAAGGGAGCCACCATCGAGTTTGAATGTGACCAACCTGTCACCGTACTTGTTGGCTTCTTTGTAGATGATCAGAACAAGTTTGCCAAAGCCCCAAAGTTGGAGATCGATGCCACTGGCAATGAATACGGACAGGCAGAACCCCTGATAAGCAATGCCATCAGCATGACAGGCATGCCCATCGCCAACATACACACCTACAATATGGGAGCAGGCAAGCATACACTGCACCTGCCCAAGGGTATCATCATGGTGGCAGGATTTACCCAAACCAAGATGAAGACAAGGGATGCCGGACTGAACGGTGCAAGCAACGAAGTGGATTGGCTATTTATGAAGTAAGCGTATGACACGAAAACTGATATTGTTTTTTGCCCTGCTGCTCTGTTCGCAGGCAGCCATGAGCCAACGTAAGAAGGCAACGAAGAGACAGTATGTCATCGCCCAGCAGCGCATCACACAGAAAGAAATGCGCCGCATCTATGAGGAGGTACGCACCTGTCTCTTATACACATCTGACGCTGCCGACGATATGCAGTGTGT